>QFPD01000176.1 GCA_003248845.1 Microbacterium sp.
GTCGCCGTCTTCGACGGCAAGGAGGGCGTCGAGCCCCAGTCCGAGACGGTGTGGCGCCAGGCCGACAAGTACGACGTGCCGCGCATCTGCTTCGTCAACAAGATGGACAAGCTGGGCGCCGACTTCTCCTTCACGGTCGACACGATCGTGAACCGCCTCGGTGCCAAGCCTCTCGTTCTGTAGCTGCCGATCGGCGCCGAGAACGACTTCGTCGGCGTCATCGACCTCGTCGAGATGCGCGCGCTCGTCTGGCCCGGCGACGCCAAGGGCGACGTGACCATGGGCGCCAAGTACGAGGTCCAGGAGATTCCCGCCGACCTCGCCGACCGCGCTGCCGAGTACCGCGAGAAGCTGCTCGAGACGGTCGCCGAGACCGACGAGGCGCTCCTCGAGAAGTACTTCGGCGGCGAGGAGCTCACGCTCGCCGAGATCAAGGGTGCGATCCGCAAGCTCACCGTCGGCGGCGAGATCTACCCCGTCCTCTGTGGCTCGGCGTTCAAGAACCGCGGCGTGCAGCCCATGCTCGACGCGGTCGTCGACTACCTCCCGTCGCCCCTGGACGTGCCCGCCATCGAGGCGCACGACCCCAAGGACGAGGAGATCGTCATCGAGCGTCACCCCGACGCCAACGACCCGTTCGCGGCGCTCGCGTTCAAGGTCGCCGTGCACCCGTTCTTCGGTCGCCTGACCTACATCCGCGTCTACTCGGGTCACCTCGACTCCGGCGCGCAGATCATCAACTCGACCAAGGGCAAGAAGGAGCGCATCGGGAAGATCTTCCAGATGCACGCCAACAAGGAGAACCCGGTCGACTCGGTCACCGCGGGCAACATCTACGCCGTCATCGGCCTGAAGGACACCACGACCGGTGACACCCTCGCCGACCCGAACGCGCCCGTCGTCCTCGAGTCGATGACGTTCCCCGAGCCCGTCATCGAGGTCGCGATCGAGCCGAAGACGAAGGCCGACCAGGAGAAGCTGGGCACCGCGATCCAGAAGCTCGCCGAAGAGGACCCGACCTTCCGCACCGAGCTCAACCCCGAGACCGGCCAGACGGTCATCAAGGGCATGGGAGAGCTGCACCTCGACATCCTCGTGGACCGCATGAAGCGCGAGTTCCGCGTCGAGGCCAACGTCGGAAAGCCGCAGGTGGCGTACCGCGAGACGATCAAGAAGGCCGTCGAGCGTCACGACTACACGCACAAGAAGCAGACCGGTGGTTCGGGTCAGTTCGCCAAGATCCAGTTCGCGCTGGAGCCCCTCGAGGTCACGGCGGACAAGACGTACGAGTTCGAGAACAAGGTCACCGGTGGCCGCATCCCGCGCGAGTACATCGAGCCCACCAACCAGGGCTTCCAGGACGCGATGAACGTGGGTGCCCTCGCCGGCTACCCCATGGTCGGCGTCAAGGCGATCCTGCTCGACGGCGCGTCGCACGACGTCGACTCGTCCGAGATGGCGTTCAAGATCGCGGGCTCGATGGGCTTCAAGGAGGCCGTCCGCAAGGCGAACCCGGTCATCCTCGAGCCGCTCATGGCGGTCGAGGTGCGTACGCCCGAGGAGTACATGGGCGACGTCATCGGTGACCTGAACTCGCGTCGTGGTCAGATCCAGTCGATGGAGGACGGCTCGGGCATCAAGATCGTCCGCGCCCTCGTCCCGCTGTCGGAGATGTTCGGCTACATCGGCGACCTGCGCTCGAAGACTTCGGGCCGTGCGGTCTACTCGATGGAGTTCGACTCGTACGCCGAGGTCCCCAAGGCCGTCGCGGACGAGATCGTCCAGAAGAACAAGGGCGAGTGATCGTGAGGGATGCCGGGGGAACGACCCCTCGGCATCCATCGCTCGCTCACCTGTGACACACAACTTCATACCCGTAAACTAGAAACATCCCCGTGGAGCACCGGTCGCAATCCAGCGCCCGGAACCTCCACAACGAAATGTCCTGAGGAGGACCCAGTGGCCAAGGCCAAGTTCGAGCGGACCAAGCCGCACGTCAACATCGGAACGATCGGTCACGTCGACCACGGTAAGACGACGCTGACCGCTGCCATCTCGAAGGTGCTCGCCGACAAGTACCCGTCGGCCACCAACGTGCAGCGCGACTTCGCGTCGATCGACTCGGCTCCCGAAGAGCGTCAGCGTGGTATCACGATCAACATCTCGCACGTCGAGTACGAGACCCCCAAGCGCCACTACGCGCACGTCGACGCGCCCGGTCACGCCGACTACATCAAGAACATGATCACCGGTGCTGCTCAGATGGACGGCGCGATCCTCGTGGTCGCCGCCACCGACGGCCCGATGGCGCAGACGCGTGAGCACGTGCTGCTCGCCAAGCAGGTCGGCGTGCCCTACCTGCTCGTCGCGCTCAACAAGAGCGACATGGTCGACGACGAGGAGATCCTGGAGCTCGTCGAGCTCGAGGTCCGTGAGCTCCTCTCCTCGCAGGACTTCGACGGCGACAACGCCCCCGTCGTGCGCGTCTCGGGCCTGAAGGCTCTCGAGGGCGACGAGAAGTGGGTCGAGTCGATCGTCGAGCTCATGAACGCCGTCGACGAGTCCATCCCGGACCCGGTGCGCGACAAGGACAAGCCGTTCCTCATGCCGATCGAGGACGTCTTCACGATCACCGGTCGTGGCACGGTCGTCACGGGCCGCGCCGAGCGTGGCACGCTCGCGATCAACTCCGAGGTCGAGATCGTCGGCATCCGCCCGACGCAGAAGACCACGGTCACGGGTATCGAGATGTTCCACAAGCAGCTCGACGAGGCCTGGGCCGGCGAGAACTGTGGTCTGCTCCTGCGCGGCACCAAGCGTGACGACGTCGAGCGCGGCCAGGTCGTCGTGAAGCCCGGTTCGGTCACCCCGCACACCGAGTTCGAGGGCAAGGCCTACATCCTCTCCAAGGAGGAGGGTGGCCGTCACAACCCGTTCTTCACGAACTACCGCCCGCAGTTCTACTTCCGCACCACGGACGTCACCGGCGTCATCACGCTGCCCGAGGGCACCGAGATGGTCATGCCCGGCGACACCACGGAGATGAAGGTCGACCTCATCCAGCCCATCGCGATGGAAGAGGGCCTCGGCTACGCCATCCGTGAGGGTGGTCGTACGGTCGGCGCCGGTACCGTCACCAAGATCATCAAGTGAGCTTCGGCGGGATTCCCGCCGACTCTTGATCACAGTCAACACCCCTGCGAGCTTCGGCTCGCAGGGGTGTTCTGCGTCTACCGCTCGACGACGCCGCGCGCCATGATGGGACCACCATCACGTCGAAAGGGGAGCCCATGGGTATCGAGGATCTGGTCAACCAGGGCAAGGAGTTCCTGGAACAGAACAAGGACAAGATCGCGGAGACGCTGCACTCCGACCAGGCGGAGCAGGTCAGCGACAACGTGCTCGACGCGGCGGCCGACTTCGTGAAGAAGGTGGCGCCGGAGTCCGTCCATGGGCAGGTCGACGGCGTCCGCGACTCGATCGACAAGTCGATCGGCAACGAGTAAACGAACGGATCGCGTAGGGGTGGATGCCGCGGCATCCACCCCTACGTCGTGTCGCGGCGGTGCCGAAAGCGGATGCGGAAAACAGTTATCTTGACGTTCCCTGAATGCTCACCTAGCGTCAGCAGTGGTCGGTCAGGCGCCGGGGGGCGCCGCTGACTGGACGGACTGTGGGGGTTCGTTCACCCGAGTGGACTGTGGGAGTCCGCTCGTCAGTGACAGGTCGTGGGGAACATGGGCACTGCTCGTGACGGTTTTGGGGACTCTTCGTCGCGGAAGGCGCTTCGCGCGCGGCGTGAACGCGATCGCCGCGAGGCGCGTTTGGTGCTGAGGCACCGGTGGTACGCGGGCGGCATCGCCACCGCGCTGTCGGCGGCGCTCGTGTTCGCGGGCCTGTCGCCCGCGATGGCCGACGACACCGCCTCGCCGTCCCCCTCGCTGAGCGACACGTCGGCGACGCAGGAGACCGCGCCGCCGGCGGCGGATGCCCCGGATTCCGGAAGCGCCGCCACCGATTCCACCACGCCGCCGGCGGACCAACAGGCCACCGATGCGCCGACGACGGAACCCACCGATACCGCCACGGACACCACGGACACCACCGACCAGCCCTCGCCCGAGCCGACGGAGTCGACGTCACCCCTCGCGCGCTCCCTCGTCGCGCCGCTGTCGATCGTCAACCCCGACCCGGTCGCAGCCGGCAGCACGACGCTGCGGATCTCCAAGGTCGGCGCGCGGACCTCGACGGGCTCGGTCGCCGCGCTTCAGGGCGCGACCTTCGTCGCGTTCGGCTCGACGCGCGGCGGCGCGCGCACGGGCACGACGTCCTATACCTGCACCACCAACGCCGCGGGCACCTGCGACATCGTCGTGCCCGCGCTGACCGGCGGATCGGGTGGGAGCACCGCCGGATACTGGGTCTACGAGACGGCGGCGCCGTCCGGCTGGATGAAGGTCGGCAACCTCGGGCTCGGCGACTACAACAGCGCGAAGACCGTGACGCCGTATTCGTACTTCACCAACAACGTCACGGGCACCGCGACGACGTACCTCGTGACGGCCGACTCCGGCGCGTACTACGCGAACGGCAGCCTGACATCGTCGCCGAAGTCGGCCACGGGGGCGTTCGCCGACGTGCGCACGAACCCGTCGTTCCCCGCGTCCTGCGGGCTGAGCATCGCGATCGTCTTCGACAAGTCGACCTCGATCAGCACCAGCGAGATGACGCAGATGCGCGAGGCCGCGCTCGGCTTCGTCGGCACCAACGGTCTCGGCGGCACGCCGTCGTCGGTCGCGCTCTACCAGTTCAGCACGACGGCATCCAAGTTCCTCGCGTCCACATCGATCGCCGCGAACCAGACCGCGGTCAACAACGCGATCAACAGCAACATCACCGGTGCGGGCAACGGCTACACGAACTGGGACGACGCGATGCGCAAGGTCGCGTTCAACGGCAGCGAGTCGTATGACGTCGTCCTGTTCCTCACCGACGGCGACCCGACCGTCAGCGGAACGAGCGGCACCAACACCGACACGAACATCGGGTTCCAGAATCTCGAAGAGGGCATCTACTCCGCCAACGCCGTCAAGAGCATGACGGGCCCGGCGGGCGATCGGACGAAGGTCGTTGCCGTCGGCATCGGCCTGGCTTCGGGGTCGGACAACAACCTCAAAGCGATCTCCGGCAACAACGCCGACGACGACTACTTCACGACCAATTTCGCCGAGCTGAGCGACAAGCTGCA
>QFPD01000401.1 GCA_003248845.1 Microbacterium sp.
TCCTTCTCGACGCGGATCGCAAGACAGCCGTACGCCTCCGCGAGTTTCACGAAGTCGGGGATGCGGACGGAGTCGTGGCCGGTGTTCAGGTCGGTGTTGGAGTAGCGGCCGTTGTAGAACAGGGTCTGCCACTGACGGACCATGCCGAGCGACGAGTTGTTGATGAACGCGACCTTGATCGGGATGTTGTTGATGACGCAGGTCGCGAGCTCCTGATTGGTCATCTGGAAGCAGCCGTCGCCGTCGATAGCCCACACCGGACGCTCCGGCTCGGCCACCTTCGCCCCCATCGCGGCGGGAACGGAGTAACCCATCGTGCCGGCGCCCCCGGAGTTGAGCCACGCGTTCGGACGCTCGTACTTGATGAACTGCGCGGCCCACATCTGGTGCTGGCCGACGCCCGCGGCGTACACGCCCTCGGGGCCGGTGAGTTCGCCGATGCGCGAGATCACGTACTGCGGCGACATCAGGCCGTCGCTCGGCTGGGTGTAGCCGAGCGGGAACTCGTTGAGCAGTCCTTCGAGGTACGACCACCACTCGGCGGTGTCGGGCTTCTCGCCGCCCGTCGCACCGCGGAAGGCGGCGTCGAGATCGATGAGCACCTCGCGCACGTCACCCACGATGGGCACGTCGGCGGTACGGATCTTGGAGATCTCGGCGGGGTCGATGTCGACGTGCACGACCTGCGCGTTCGGGGCGAACAGCGACGCCTTCCCCGTCACGCGGTCATCGAACCGTGCGCCGAGGGCGACGATGAGATCGGCCTCCTGGAGCGCGAGGACGGCGGGCACCGTGCCGTGCATGCCCGGCATGCCGAGGTGCTGCGGGTGCGAATCCGGGAACGCGCCGCGGGCCATCAGGGTCGTGACGACGGGCGCCCCGGTCGTCTCGGCGAGCGTCAGGAGTTCGGCGGACGCCCCCGCACGCACGACGCCGCCACCCACGTACAGGACGGGCTTCTTCGCGGTTTGCAGCAGGTTCGCCGCGGCCTGGATCTGCTTGCCGTGCGCCTTCGTGACCGGCCGGTATCCGGGCAGGTCGTAGCGCGGCGGCCAGATGAAGGGCACTTCGGCCTGCTGCGCGTCCTTCGTGATGTCCACGAGCACGGGACCGGGTCGGCCCGTCGAGGCGATCTCGTAGGCGGCGGCGATCGCCCCGGGGATCTCCGCGGCATCCTTCACGAGGAAGGAGTGCTTCGTGATCGGCATCGTGATGCCGACGATGTCGGCCTCCTGGAAGGCGTCCGTGCCCATGAGCGTCGAGAACACCTGGCCGGTGATCGCGAGGAGCGGCACCGAGTCCATGTACGCGTCGGCGATCGCCGTCACGAGGTTGGTGGCGCCGGGGCCGCTCGTCGCGATTGCGACACCGACCT
>QFPD01000177.1 GCA_003248845.1 Microbacterium sp.
CCTGCACACCGCGATGACGGTGCTCGACGTCGACGAGCTCGAGGTGAGCCCGTGGGCTCTGCGCGAGGGCGTCCTGCTGCGCTACATCGAGAGCCTCAGCTGGTCCGAGCCCGACTGACCGGGCGTGACCCCTCCGTCGGGGGCGTCGCCGTTGGGGGGATGGGCGATGCCCGTCATCATGACGGAGGGGCCACGGTACCCCGTGCAACTTCGCCATCCGAGTCGGGGGTTCGGCCGTCGGGGGTGGACCTCTCGGGTGACGCGAGCGCAGGGCCCACGTTAGGGTGAACCCTCCCCCGCGGCTAGTGCACGTGACGACGTTTTACACGCGCGTAACGCGGTGAGCCACACGACGCTCCCTGCACTGCTGCGGCGCACATGCACGCGCTGCGCCCACAACCCGAAAGGGTGTGGGCGCAGCGCGTTCCGCGCGGAATTCACACGCGGGTACGCGCCGATCGCCTTCTCGCGGTGACGATCGCGGCCGCCCCCAGGAGCATCAGCGCCAACGAGGCCGTCGCTATCCCGATCGGAAGCACGCTGCCCGTACTTGGCAACGATCGCGCGACGGAGACGTGTGCCCACCCCGTGACCTGTCCGGAGGCAGGGTCGACGAAGACTACGCGGTGCTCTCCGGCCGGAAGGTCGGCCGGTACGTGCACCTGCACCGCTCCACGGGCATCAGCGGTAACCAGGCCGCCGTACCGGGGCGTGGAGAAGAACCACACGTCGTGCGACGAGCCTGGCGCCAGGCCGGTGACAGTGAGCGTGCCTCCCGCAACGATGTCGCCCGATCCGACGCTCACGCCGCCGCGGTTGGCGTCGGTGAGACCGTCGGGGTTCGGCGGAGCCGGCTGACCGCCGGTCGCGGGCAGCGTCGGCGTCGCCGTCGGGCTCGGCGTCGCCGTCGGGCTCGGCGTCGCCGTCGGGCTCGGCGTGGCCGTCGGGCTCGGCGTCGCCGTCGGGCTCGGCGTGGCCGTCGACGTCGGGCTCGGCGTCGGGATGCTGAAGACGATGACAGGTGACAGGGGACCGGTCCCGGTCGTCGCGTCCTCACCGGTGCCGTTCGTGATGAAGGCCGCGACTTGGAACGAATACGCCACTCCCGGCGTGAGGTCGTCGAGCGCGAGCTCCGTGGCGGGCCACGGCACCTTCGTCCGCTTCTCTCCTTCGGTCGAGGTCTGCACGACAAGGTGACCCGAGAAGTCCTGGGTTGCCGACGGCGTCCAGCTCAGGACGGGCCCGTTTCCGGTCAACGCGACGTTGACATCGGAGGGCGCAACCGTCGGTGTCGGGCGGGGGGTGCGGATGCGGTTACTCTCCTCGGACTGCACGGAGGTGCCGACGGAGTTCACCGCAGCGATGCTGAAGGCGTACTCCCATCCCGGCCAGATCTCGGTGATGGTCGCGCTCGTGCCGACCGCGTCTTGCGTGCCGACAGGTTCGGGCCCCTCTTTCCCGCTCGTCCGCATGATGGTGATCGTGTAGCCCGAGATCGGAGCGCCGCCGTCAGACGTCGGCTCCGTCCAGGTCAGGCCGATCGATGTCGGCGAGAGCGCAGTCGCGACCGGGGTGCCTGGCGCACCCGGCGCCGTTGCGACGGGCTTGGGCGGCAGTGTGCGCACGGTGACCGCCTCACTCGCCGGTCCCGCACCCGCCACGTTACGCGCGACCACGGTCACGGAGTAATCCGCATCGGCCGCGAGCCCCGCCACGGTGGCGCGACCTGTGCCGACGGTGACATTCCCCACGGTCGCCCCCGGCTCACCGACCGGCGCGACCAAGACGTCGTAGCTGACGATGGGAGATCCGCCGTCGGATGCCGGGGCACCCCAGCGCACCTCGATGGACGTGTCACTTGTGGCGGATCCGGTGACACTGGTCGGTGCGCTCGGCGGCGTGACGGGAGGAGCGCTCGTGCGGCCGGGAACGTAGGCTCCGATCGCGCCGTCTCCGATGCTGTTCGTCGCGGCCACCGACACTTCGTAGTCCGTGCTCGGGAGGAGGCCGTCGATGACGATCCGCGTCTGCGTCGCGGGAACCGTGAGCTTGCGTGGTTCGCCGCCGCCGTGAGAGATGCCGATGGAATAGCCCGTGAGCGGTGACCCGCCGTCGTTCGCGGGGGCGTTCCAGGTGACGGTAAGAGAAGTCGAGGTCGGCTCGATCACCTGGATGTCGGTCGGGGCACCCGGAACGGTCGCCGCCGGCGGCTCGGCCGCGGTGCGCGCCGTGGCCGAACCTGCGTCGCCTGCGCCGACGTCGTTGCGCGCCGAAACCTCGATCGTGTAGCTCGTGTCTGGCAGGAGCCCGGTCGCGGTGTAGGAGCGCGCGCTGGGCGAAAGCGACGCTTGATCGACGATCTCCTGTCCCTTCTTCACGACGATGTCGTAGGCCAACACCGCGGTTCCACCGTCAGCCGCGGGTGCACCCCACGTGATCGAGATTCGGTCTTGTGCGGTCGCCGTGGCGGCGACACCGGTCGGCGCACTCGGCACGGCGTACGCGATCGTGTCGAACGGCTGACGCGCAGATGCCGCGCTGGTGCCGATGGTGTTGATGGCGCTGACGGATGCCTCGTAGGCGGTACCGACGGCGAGTCCCGCCACCGAGGCTCGCGTGACCGCGCCGACGGTGAATGAGCGCACGGCATCGACGCTGCCCTTCGGGAAGATATCGACGCGATATGCGCTGATCGGTGATCCTCCGTCGGAGGCAGGAGCCTGCCATGCGATCGTCGCCGAGTCGTAGGTGATGTCGGTGACGTCGAGGTCGGTCGGCGACTGCGGCGCGCGCGGGGCCGAGGTCACGCTGAGCGTCGCCGCCCGTGTGGTCAGCGTCTCGTCTCCCGATGTGAACACAGCGCGATACCGGATGCCGTCGTCCACGCTCGTCGGCCATACGGAGAGCGTGCGCGACGTTTCGCCGTCGAGGTCCTGGAAGCCCGTGCCCCAGTCGGCCTGCCACTGCACAGTCGGCACCGGAAGTCCGGACGCAAGCGCCGTGAACGTCGCGGCAGAGCCCTCGGTGACCGTGACATCACTCGGAGAAGTCACGATCGCGAAGTCTTCGCTCAGCGTCTCCGTGGGCGAGAGCGGCGTCTCTCCGTCGGCGAGCTCGGGGAGTTCGACGTCGTCGGCAAGCGAAACGACCTGACCCGCCGAGACCGTGATGATGTCGGCTTCGGCGCGGGTGCGCTTGCCGTTGTACCAGATCGTGCCGAACTCGGGCGAGTACGCGTACAGCGTGTACTGGCCGGGCTCGAGCGGGGGCAGGGTGAAGTTTCCGTCGCTGTCCGTCGTCGTGTGCACGTCGAGAATCGGATTCTCGCTCCCTCCCGCGACGCGGACGAGCGGCGAGCGGGCAAACAGTCGCGCGCCGATGTCGGGCGCCGTCGCGACGCCGACGTCGACTCCCGCGAGAGGCGCACCGTCGGGGCCGACGATGCGACCCGAGACGACCGCGCCAAGGCTCATCGAAAGGTCTATCCCGGTGACCGGTCGATCGACGACCTCGATCACATCGGCTGTGTCGAACGACGCAGCGCCGTCGAACCACTGGCTGACATAGAGGCCTCCCCAGTTGGATGCCTCGATCTTGTAGCGCCCGGGCGCGAGGGCCGGCAGAGTGAAAGTTCCGTCGCCGTTCGCCCAAGAGGAGTAGGAGCTGCTCCACGGGTCGTTCTCGGAGGTGACGCGCACCGAGACGTTGGAAAGCGGCGCCCCGTTGTTCCGTGCGGTCACCGTCCCCGAGACCGTGAATCCCCGCTGCAGATAGATCGTGTAGCCGGTGATTCCCTCGGCCGGGAGGTCGACCTGCTCGGTCCACGCGATGTACGACGAGGTGCGATCGGCGGTGAGGGTCACGGGTCCGGGCCGTTCGAAGGTCGCGCGGAAGGTACCGTCCACCGCGCTGGACGAGTCGTTGATCCGCACTCCGGCCACCGGCTGGCCCGACTGCGCGTCGAGAACTCGCCCCGAGATCGCGATGCCCGGCGCGAGGGCCGCGTCAGCGATGTATGCGGGTGCTCCGTCGCCGCCTACCGTGATCGGCGTCGCGAGTTCTTGCGTCGCGGCATCCTCCCACCACTCCGGCACGGCGTCGCTGGACTGCCACACGCGCGCGAAGTGGAGCTTCACCACGGCGCCGGCGGGAAGGTCGCGGAAGACGTAGACACCCGTCGACGAGGAGGTCCACACCGTCCTGCTCTGCTCCCACTCGTCGTCGCCGTTGCGCCACACCGCTCGCACCTCGGCGTAGAGAGGTGCCCCGGAGGACTCGAGCGTGACGGTGCCCGAGATCTGCGCAGCGGGGAGCTGCAAAGCGATGCCCTCGGTGAGTTCTCCGGCTCGCACCACGACGACGTCAGGGAAGGAGAATGAGTCGCTGCCGGTCCACACTCGCAGGCTGTACGATCCCGCAGGCACGCCGTCGAAGCCCCACGAGCCATCGCTTGCGACGGTGATGCCGTTGTCGCGGTTGACGGAAGTCTCTTCGCCCGTGGCGATGTTGCGGAGCGTGAGGTAAAGACGGGTGGAGTCGTCGCCGACGAAGGTTCCGCGGAGCCCACCCCCGAGGGTGAGATCGATGTCGATGCCGGTCACCGGCGCATCCGCGCCGACGCTCACCGCGCTCGCGTTGTCCTTGAAGAGGTCGGCGCCGTACCACTGCGTCACGTAGAGAGCCGGGCCGCCCACTGCGCGGACGGCGTAGTTGTCGGTGGCGAGCCCCGAGAATTGGTACGCGCCCGACTCGTCGGTCGTCGTCGTGGCGACTGTCGACCATTCCGAGAGGCTGTTAGCGCGATAGAGCTCGACCCGGATGCCGGCGAGGACGTCGCCGCTCGCTCCGTCGGCCACCGTACCGCTGAGAACACCCGTTCCGCCGCTGAAGGCGATGACCTCATCGGCGCCCTCCGCGATCGTGATGGCCGTCGCGCCGGCCACGTTGTAGGAGCCGGGGTAATAGACGGGCGGCTGCGAGTTTCCGTAGGCCGTGTACTTCACGAGATAGGTCGCCGTGGGCAACGTGAACGACACGCTTGCGGAAGACCCGCCCACCCACCGAGTCGCGACTGTTTCGCGGGTCGCCGCGTCGATGACGTCGAGCTGCCCCGACGACGACGTTCCGGCGGGGAGATTCACGGTGAGTCGTCCGGTCGT
>QFPD01000178.1 GCA_003248845.1 Microbacterium sp.
GTCGCGGCGCCGTCGAGCGAAACGCGGCCCTGCACGAGCGCACCGAGCATCGTGAAGAAGCGGCGTCCCGGGCTCGGGATGTCGGACGTGTAGGTGCCGTCGGATGCCACGTCGCCGTACCGGTTCAGCAGGTTGAAGCGGGGGACGCGGACATGGTCGAAGGCGAGACGGCCGTTGTCGATGCCGTTGAGGCCGCCCTTGACGCCGTCATCCTCGCTCTGGATGCCGGGGAGCATCTCGCCCGCCTCGTCACGGATCGGCACGAAGAAGCAGTGCACGCCGTAGTTGACGCCGCCCGTGATGAGCTGGGCGAACACGGTCGCGGCACGCCCGTGCAGCGCCGCGTTGCCGAGGTAGTCCTTCCACGCCCCGCGGAACGGCGTGTGGATGACGAACTCCTCGGTCTCCGGGTCGTAGGTCGCGGTCGTGCCGATGGATGCCACGTCCGAGCCGTGCCCCGTTTCGGTCATCGCGAACGCGCCCGGCAGTTCGAGCTCGATCACATCGCGCAGCCACGCATCGTGATGCTTCTTCGTGCCGAGCTGGTAAATGGCCGAGCCGAACAGGCCCCACTGCACACCCGACTTGATCTGCAGGCTCGGGTCGGCGAGGACGAGCTCCATGAACCCGGCGAGGTTGGCGCCGTTGTCCTCGAGACCGCCGTAGGCCTTCGGGAAGGCGCGGCGCGAGCCGTTGTTCTCGACGAGGAGGCGCAGCTGACTGAGCACGCGCTCGCGATGCTCGGACATGGGCTGGCCGTCGATGCGCCAGAACGCGGGGTCCTTGATCATCTCCCGCGCCTCACGCCGCGTCTCGCCCCACGTGCCGAGGAGGAGATCTGTGACGGCGTCGATGTCGATACGCGGCTCGTGAGCCTCCTCCGCCGAGTGCGGCGCGGCGGGGGCGCCTCCCGAGGGCGTGCGCTTGCTGGTGGCGGGCCTCTTCGGGTGGATGTTCTCGCGGACGGCGGCGTCGGTCATGGGTGCACCTCTCGAAGGAGACGGACAGAGAAGATCACCTTCGACCGTAGGAGGGTCACAACCGAGCTGCAAACGGGTTGCACATGAGCGACAAACCCGTGCACACCCGTGTGCACGGTTGGTTGTATGACACCGACACCCACCCATCGTGACACTGAGTGTCACGATGGGTGGGCGGGACTCGCCCCCCAGTTGGCGGTCAGCGCGACGCCCGCCTCCGCGAAGGGCGTGAGGATGGCCCGACGGTCGAGGAAGACATCCACCACCGTGGGTACCGCGGCGGCGACCTCACGAACATGCGCGATGGTCTCCGCCGGGACAGGCGCGCGCGGAGAACGGGGTGCGGGTGCAGCGCCAGGCGGATGCCCACCGCGGTGTACTCCTGCCGCGCGATGTCGCCGAACGTGCGGACGAGCTCCTCGTCACGCGTCGCGGCGAGACCCAGCGCGTCGGGCCATTGCGAGAAAGGCCCCGAGAGCATCGCGGCGCCCGGGTTCTCGGTGAAGGAGTGCCGCGGGTCGGTGGAGATCGTCACCGGGATGCCGAGACGAGTGGATGCCGCGAGCTCCTGCAGACGGTTGTGCCAGCGTGCGATCGCTCCCGCCGTCGGCGCCGCTCCGAGCAGATTGAAGTGCGTCATGTGGCGCGCGTTGATGTACTCGTCGGTCGACGGCAGTCCGAAGGTCGGGTCGGCCTCGCTCAATGCGCCGTCCGGCCCCATCGCGATCATCGTCTGGAAGAAGAGCCCGACCTTCTCTACGAGGGTCATCTCTTGAAGCAGCAGCTCGACGCGCTCGTCGACGGGCAGGCTCGCGTCGAGCCAGGGGCGTGCGGTGGTCGTGGCGGCATCATTGCTCATGCCGTCATCGTAAACCGAATGTCGCTAGGTTTCTAGCGTCGAGTCACTGCGCCGCGGCGATGACCTCGAGGACGGCCTCGCCGTAGGCTTCGCGTTTCTTCGCACCGATGCCCGTGACCCCGTCGAGGTCCGTCATCGAGGTCGGTCGCTGCTCGGCGAGGGCGCGGAGCGTGGCATCGCCGAACACGATGTACGCGGGCACTCCCTGCTCCTTCGAGACGCCCGCGCGCCAGGTGCGCAGCGCCTCGAACAGATCACGGTCGCCGTCGGCGAGCGTGTCGGATGCCGCCGCCTTCCGCACGCGCGACGCCCCGCCCGAGCGACCCAGCACGTCGCGGCGGAGGGGCACCGCGGTCTCGCCGCGGAGAACCTCGCCGGCCCGCTCGCCTACGACCAGGACGCCGTAGTCGCCCTGGGCCGCGATGACGCCGCCGGCGAGCAGCTGCCGGATGACGCTGCGCCAGTCCTGGTCGCTGAGGTCCGCGCCGAGGCCGTAGGTGGTGAGGGTGTCGTGCTTCTGCTGACGGATGCGTTCGGTCGAGGCCCCCCGCAGGATGTCGACGAGGTGGCCCGCGCCGAACGCCTGACCGCGCTCGCGTTGCAGCCGAATGATCGTGGAGAGGAGCTTCTGCGCGGGAACCAGTCCGTCGAACGTGTCGGCGGGGGTGAGGCAGGTGTCGCAGTTGCCGCACGGCCCCGACTCCTGCCCGAAGTATGCGAGGAGGTTCTGCCGTCGGCACGACACCGTCTCGCAGAGCGCGAGCATCGCATCGAGGTGCTGGCCGAGTCGCTGCTTGTACGCGCGCTCCCCGGGCGACTGGTCGATGAGGCGGCGCTGCTGGACCACGTCTCCGAGGCCGTACGCCATCCACGCGACCGAGGGATCGCCGTCGCGCCCCGCGCGCCCGGTCTCCTGGTAGTACCCCTCGACCGACTTGGGCAGGTCGATGTGTGCGACGAAGCGCACGTCCGGCTTGTCGATGCCCATGCCGAACGCGATCGTCGCGACCATGACGACACCGTCCTCTCGGAGGAAGCGCGCCTGGTTGCGGGCCCTCACCCCGGCATCCAGCCCCGCGTGATACGCGAGGGCGTCGACCCCCTGCGTGCGCAGGTACTCGGCCGTCTGCTCGACCGACTTGCGGCTGAGCGCATAGACGATGCCCGCGGACCCGGCCGGCTGCGCACGGATGAACTGCAGCAGCTGACGACGCGGATCGACCTTCGGCTCGATACGGTACTGGATGTTCGGGCGGTCGAAGCTCGCGACGAAGTGCCGCGCCTCGGGGAGGTGCAGCCGCTCGGTGATCTCCTTGTGCGTCGCACGCGTCGCGGTCGCGGTGAGCGCCATGCGCGGAACGCCCGGAAAGCGCTCCGCGAGGTCGCCGAGCGCAAGGTAGTCGGGACGGAAGTCGTGACCCCACTGGCTGACGCAGTGCGCCTCGTCGATCGCGATCACGCTCAGCGCACCGCGTTGCAGGAGCGCCGTCGTCGACGCGGCGCTCAGTCGCTCGGGGGCGACGTAGAGCAGGTCGAGATCGCCGGCGAGGTAGGCCTGCTCGACGCTCGCGCGCTCTGCGGCGGACTGGGTCGAGTTCAGGTACGCGGCGTTGATGCCGTTGGCGACGAGCGCGTCGACCTGATCGTGCATGAGGGCGATGAGGGGGCTCACGACGAGGCCCGTCCCGGGACGCACGAGCGCGGGGATCTGGTACGTGATCGACTTGCCGCCGCCGGTGGGCATCAGGACGACCGCGTCGCCGCCGGAGACGACCTGATCGACGATCGCGGCCTGATCCCCGCGGAAGTCGTCGTAGCCGAAGACGTCTTTGAGGACGGCGCACGCGTCCTCGCCCGTACGGTCACGTCCGAGGCGGGGGCGTCGAGGTGCGGAGGAGGAAGGGGCGGCGGCGGGTGGTGTCGCGGCCGTCGCACGCGCCAGCGCTCCGGCGTATCCGTCGAACTCGGGCGGCGGGGCGCTGTCGTACTCGTCAGGCGGAGTCAGCTCGTCGACGTCCCACGGGATGTCCGCGTAGGGGTCGTCGCCGGTGTGCCTGCTCACCCCACCAGGCTAGCCGCGGCACCCGACACCGCCGTCACAGCCGCACCACCTCGACGACGCGGACGATCGCCGCTCCCTCGGCGACGGATGCCTCGAGGTCGACCTCCGCGCGGATCCGCCAGTCGTGGTCGCCGCCCGGGTCGTCGATCGTCTGCTCGACCCGCCACCGGCCCGTGGCCGCCGAAGCCTCGTCGATGACGCAGAGCCGCGGCGAACGCGCCGCAGCTCCGGTCAGGATCTCGTCGTGCTCGTCGTAGTAGGCGTCGAGGGCGGCGGGCCAATCGACGTCGGGGTCGAGGGCGACGAGCGCGTCGTCGTCCTGGAGAGCGGCGAGCTGCACGCGCCGGAAGAGCTCGTTGCGGACGAGCACCGTGAACGCACGCCGGTTCGCGAGGATCGACGGCGGTGCCGGCGGCACGACAGGGGTATCGTCCTCGGGGAGGTGCGCGGCGCCGTCGACGAGCGCAGACCATTCGTCGACGAGGCTCGAGTCGACCTGACGCACGAGCTCGCCGAGCCACTCGATGATGTCCACGAGCTCATCGCTGCGCGCCTCGGCCGGCACCGTCTGCCGGATGGCTCGGTAGGCATCCGACAGATAGCGCAGCACGAGACCCTCGCTGCGCTGCAGCTGATAGAACGACACGTACTCCGCAAACGACATCGCGCGTTCGAACATGTCGCGGACGACCGATTTGGGACTCAGCGCGAAGTCCCGCACCCAGGGCTGGCTCGAGGCGAACACCTCGTACGACTGCGCCAGCAGGTCGGCGAGGGGTTTCGGGTACGTGATCTCCTCGAGCAGCGCCATCCGCTCGTCGTACTCGATCCCGTCGCGCTTCATCGCGGCGACCGCCTCCCCGCGAGCCTTGAACTCCTGCTGCGAGAGGATGGCGCGCGGGTCGTCGAGCGTCGCCTCGATGATGCTCACGACATCGAGGGCGTAGTGCCCCGTGCCGACGCCGCCCTCGCCGGGTGGGTCGGGCGACAGCAGCGCGATCGCGGCGAGCGCGAACGGCGATAGGGGCTGGTTGAGCGCGAAGTTCGGCTGCAGGTCGACGGTGAGCCGGATCACCGAGGCCCCTTCCGGGTCGCGGACGATCTCGACGATCCCGGCATCCACCAGGGTGCGGAAGATCGCGATCGCTCGGCGCGCGAGCGCGTACCGCCGAGCGCGCGGCTCGTGGTTGTCGAACACGAGCGAACGGACGTTGCCGAACACGTCGCCGCCCCGGC
>QFPD01000179.1 GCA_003248845.1 Microbacterium sp.
CCGGCGTCGGCATGACGATGCAGAACCTCGTCCTGGTCGTGCAGAACACGACGCGGCCCGAGGAGATCGGCGTCGCGAGCTCGGGCGTCACCTTCTTCCGCAGCCTCGGCGGGACGATCGGCGTGTCCGTCATGGGCGCCGCGCTGGCTGCGCGCGTGGTCGACCTCGTCGCCGAGCGCACGGAGGACATCACGGCCGCGATCATGAGTCTCGGCGACAAGGCGCAGTACTGGAGCGACCAGCTGCAGTCGGGCGCCCTGCCGAAGGTCGCCGCGATGCCCGAGACGCTGCGTGTCGTGTTCGAGGACATCTACGCGAACGGCATCTCGCACTCGTTCCTCATCGCCGTCCCCTTCGCCGTCGTCTCGCTGCTGGCCATCGTGTTCCTGCCGAACAAGTCGCTGACGACGATGACCACCACCGAGCGCATCCAGGCGAGCGAAGCCGACCTCGCGACCGTCTCGGTGCCCGAGGCGATGGCGACGCTGACGGCCACCGGTTCGGTGCGCGTCGCGTCGGATGCCGACGGCGATGGCAGCGCGCCCAGCGACGGCCGGTCGTAGCAGGCGATGATCCCCGCACACGAAGCCGACCGGTCGCGCACCGACGCGGTGCGCGAACGCGAAACCGACCGGGCGCGCACCGACGCGGTGCGCGCCCTGGAGGGCGAGTTCAGTGAGCTGATCACGCGCATGCGGCGGCTGCTCATGGAGAACGCCGAGCGCGTCAGCCCGGGCATGCTCCCCGGCGCATACAAGGTGTTCACGACGATCGTGCGGCGCGAGCGTGTCTCTCAGTCGGCGCTCGCCGAGCACCTCGTCGTCGACAAGGGGCAGCTCAGTCGCACCGTGCGCGAGCTCGAGCAGCTGGGCCTCATCCAGCGCGAGCCGGACCCCGATGATGGGCGAGCGAGCATCCTCTCCCCCACCGCACACGGCCTCGACCGCCTCGCGCAGGCGCGCGCGCCGCAGGAGGATACGCTGGCGAAAGCTCTCGACGGGTGGGCCGTCGAAGACATCCAGAACCTCACGAGGCTCCTGCACGCCCTCACGACGAGCAGCCTGCCGGGCTGACCTTCTCAACCCGGTAGCACCCGCGTAACACGTCGGAGACAAATCCAGGGTTGACTGGGTCGCACCCCAGACATCCTGCTGGCGACGTCGACACGCGGAAGGACACGCTCATGAAGTTCCGGCCGCTGCGCCTCGCTTCCGTCACGGACCCCACCCCCGTCGAGCCGATCGCGGTGCCCGAAGAGATGCGCGCGGTGATCTTCGACGCCCCGGGCGGCGCCGACGCGCTGCGCGTGACCGCCACCCCGACGCCTGCCCCCGTGCTGAGCGAAGTTCTCGTGCGAGTGATCGCCGCCGGAGTGAACCCGATCGACGCCAAGACCCGGGCGGGCGCCGGCCTGAGCGGTGCGATTGACGGCTACCCCAGCACCCTGGGCTTCGACTTCAGCGGTGTCGTCGTCGCATCGCCCTACGAAAGCCACCCCTTTCCCGCGGGAACGGAAGTGTTCGGAATGGCCGCGTTTCCCCGTTCGGGCGGTAGCTACGCCGAGTACGTCGTCGCCCCCACCTTGTCCGTCGCCCGCAAACCCACGTCGCTCTCGCACGTCGAGGCCGCGGGGGTGCCTCTGGCAGCTCTGACCGCGTGGGGTCTGGTGGTGGAGACGGCGCACGCACACGAGGGACAGCGGATCCTCATCCACGCCGGCTCCGGCGGCGTGGGCCACTTCGCTGTCCAGCTCGCCGCCTACTTCGGGGCGCACGTCACGGCCACCGGGTCCGGACCCAACCTGGGCTGGCTGCGCGAGCTCGGGGCATCCGTCGTCATCGACCGCTTGACGACGCGGTTCGAGGATGTCGTGGGCGAGGTCGACGTCGTCATCGACCTCGTCGGCAACGTGCACGACGCCACCGGATCACGCTCCCTCGGGGTCATCCGCCGCGGCGGTCTGTACGTGCTCGTTCCCACCGGCTCCTGGCCGGGCTACGCCGAGGCGGCGGCGTCCGCCGCGGTGCGGGCGACGTCGTACAAGGTCATACCCGACGGTGTCGTGCTCGCCACCCTCGCACGCCTTCTGGATTCGGGGGCGATCCGCGTCTACGTCGATCGCGTCTTCCCGCTCGCCGAAGCGGCGGCCGCGCACCGTGAGCTCGAACAGGGCCACACCCGAGGCAAGATCGTCCTCTCGGTCGCAGAGGCGTGACGGCGTCCGTCACCTGAGCACCCGCCGCCCCTCCGCGACGACCTCGTTCGCGACGGCGTCGAGGAGGGCCGAACGCAGGTTCCATTGCTGCCAGTAGAGCGGCACGTCGATCCCGGGTCCACCGAGGGCCACGAGCGTCCCGTCTACGAGACCCGGCTGGGCTTGCAGCTGCGGCAGCAGAGCCCAGCCGAGACCGAGCGTCGCCGCGGTCTCGAAGTCCTGCGATGCCGGCACCCGGTGGCGCGGCGGCAACGACGCGTCGGCACCGCGCGCGACGAGCCAACGCGACTGCAGGTCATCGCGGCGGTCGAAATCGATGAGGGGTGCGCGGGCGAGGGCGAGGGCGGTGACACCGTCCGCGAAGTGAGTCCGCACGAACGCGGGCGCTGCGACCGCCTCGTACCGAAGCACGCCCAGCGCCTGCACCCGACATCCCGCCACGGGCTCGGCTCGCGACGTCACCGCCGCCATCACGGTGCCCTCTTCGAGCAGCCCCGCCGTGAAGTCCTGGTCGTCGCGATGCAGGTCGAACACGACAGGATGCTGCGCGCACAGCCGCGCGAGCGGCTCGAGAAACCAGGTCGCGAGCGAATCGGCGTTCACCGCGAGGGGCATGCTGGTGCGCGCGGCGACGGCGCCGAGCTCGATCGCCGCGTCCTGCGCGAGCAGGTCGAGCTGCCGCGCGAAGCGGACGATCGAATGTGCGGCGGGCGTCGCGCGCAGGGGCTTCGACCGCACGAGCAGCACACGGCCGACATCGGCCTCGAGCGCGCGGATGCGCTGGCTGACCGCCGATGGTGTGATGCGCAGACGCTCTGCCGCAGCTTCCATGCTCCCGGCATCCAGCACGGCGGCGAGCGTCGCCGCGCCGACCGCGGGAATGCGCACGATGAAGCCCTTCTTCAGCTACGGAAAGAATCTGAACTGGACTGTATCAATAGCCCCTCGTAGCGTCGAGACGTGCTCTCTTCGTTGCTCGCCGGTCTCGGCCTCGGCCTGTCGCTCATCGTCGCGATCGGAGCCCAGAACCTGTTCGTGCTGCGGCAGGGCATCCGGCGCCAGCACGCCGTCGCAGTGGCACTCGTCTGCGCGCTCTCGGACGCCGCTCTGATCGCCCTCGGGGTCTCTGGCCTCGGCGCGCTCCTGCACGCCGTGCCCTGGCTCATCGACGCCGTGCGCTGGGCCGGGGCCGCCTTCCTGACGGTCTACGCGGCGCTCGCCGCGCGGCGGGCGCTGCGCGGCGGAGGCGAGACGCTCGACGCCGCGGCATCCACAACCTCGTCCGATCTGTCTTCGGGCGCGTCCGCCGGGACCGCGACCCGCACGCGCTCGTCATCGCGCCTCGCGCCGGTGCTGCTCACCTGCCTCGCGCTGACCTGGCTGAACCCGCACGTGTACCTCGACACGGTGTTCCTGTTGGGTTCGATCGCCGCGACGCACGGCGAGACCCGCTGGGTGTTCGCCGCGGGAGCCGTGCTCGCGTCGTTCATGTGGTTCTTCGCGCTCGCGCTCGGCGCGCGATCCCTCGGCCGGTGGCTCGCGACTCCCCGCGCGTGGCGGATCCTCGACGGCATCATCGCCGTCGTGATGCTCGCGATCGCAGTGAGTCTCGTCCTGCCGCATTGACGGCCCGGCCCGCACCGCTCAGCCGTCGATCTGCCTCTTGCGCGCGGCGACGAGGGCGCGGATCGTCTCGTCCGGCAGAGGCTCGGTGAACCGGATGGTTCCCTTCGCATGGTCGACGCCGTCCAAGAGCGGCAAGATCTCGACGATCGCGGCGGGACTGAACGGATACACGCCGAAGTGCGCCTTGGCGCGCATCACGGACAGAAGAGACTTGCCGCGGTAGATGAGCGCCGGCATGCCGTAGCCGAGTCCCTGTTCCGCATCGGGAACGACGCCGCGGGCCACCGCATAGATGTGGGCGATGATGGCCGCGTCCGGCGGCTCGAGCGTCTCGAGGTAGTCGTCGATGGTTCCCATAGCGGCATCCTTCCAGTCGCCGCGTCATCGCGACAGGATGGGGAGATGAGGCGCGTGCACGTGACGGTATCCGGCGACGTCCAGGGGGTCGGATATCGCTACACCCTGCAGCAGGTCGCCCAGCGCGCCGAAGTGGTCGGCTGGGTGCGGAATCTCCGCGACGGTCGCGTCGAGGCGGAGCTCGAAGGCGAGGATGCCGCGGTGGCGAGCGTGCTGGAGTGGATGTCGAGGGGCCCCGCCGGGGCCCATGTCACCGGTCGCGAGGTCGCAGAGGCGGCACCGGCGGCCGGTGACACGGGCTTCGCCGTGCGGCGAGACGGCTGAAACGACGCAGGGGCCCCACCCGAAGGTGGAGCCCCTTTGTGCAACGAACTCAGACGAGCGTGTTGACGTCCAGCGGGATGCCGGGGCCGAACGTCGTCGACACCGCACCCTTCTGGATGTAACGGCCCTTGGAGCTCGACGGCTTCAGGCGCACGATCTCCTCGAGCGCAGCCTTGAAGTTCTCGTCCAGCTGCTCGGCCGAGAACGACGCCTTGCCGACGACGAAGTGCACGTTGGCGTGCTTGTCGACGCGGAATTCGATCTTGCCGCCCTTGATCTCCTCGACGGCCTTGGCCGGGTTGGGGGTCACGGTACCGGTCTTGGGGTTCGGCATGAGGCCGCGGGGGCCGAGCACCTTACCGAGGCGACCGACCTGGCCCATGAGCTCGGGCGTCGAGACGGCCGCGTCGAACGCGGTCCAACCACCGGCGACCTTCTCGATGAGCTCGGCGCCGCCGACCTCGTCGGCACCGGCGGCGATGGCGGCCTCGGCGGCCGGGCCCGTCGCGAACACGATGACGCGGGCGGTCTTGCCCGTGCCGTGCGGGAGGATGACCGTGCCGCGGACCATCTGGTCCGCCTTGCGCGGGTCGA
>QFPD01000180.1 GCA_003248845.1 Microbacterium sp.
CGAGCTGGAACACTACGACGAGCACGAGGAGCGGCCAGGCGGGCGTCAGGTAGCGTACGAGGATCTTGCCGAGCATGCGCCCGCCTCTCCGCGCACGGTTCCCGGCCCGGGCGCGCATCGACGCTACGCCCGCGCGCGCACCCCCGGCGAGCCCGGTCGTGCGCTGTCGGCGAACGACGAGGCGGGAGGGGTGATCGCCACCCCTCCCGCCTCGTCAGCGCTTCTCAGGCCTTCGGCGTGTCGCCGTCTGCCGCCGGCGGCGCCGGCGGTTCGGTCGTCGGCGGAGCCACGGGCGGCGCGGGCGGGGCCGCCGGAGGCTGATAGGTGGGTGGGGCGGCAGGCGGCGCGTAGCCCGTGGGCGCAGCAGGCGGCTGGTAGCCGGCCGGAGGCTGATAACCGGCGGGCGGGGCCGCGGCCGCGGTCGGCTGCACCGGGATGCCCTGCCACACGGTGCGGTCGGCGAAGAATCCGTTCGACGCCCACGGGGCGGGAGCGATGTTCGGGTTCCAGCGCGACTTATCGAAGGCATTGATGCCGAGCCAGATGAGCGACAGGAAGATGTAGAGGATGACCCACGGGGTCTCCTTCTGCAGCTTCTGGCCCACACGCCACGCGGCCATCGCGCCCGCGGCCAGCGGCACGAGGCCGATGATGACCCCCAGCACGGGGATGCCGCTCAGCAGAGCGCCGGCGGCGATCGCGATCAGCATGACCCACGGGCTCAAGTCGCCGAGCTTGGCGAACACGAGCAGGTTGTACACCGGCACCCACGCACGCCAGCGGCCCTGTACGCCCGCCTTGTCGAAGACCTTCATCAGGAACCACGAGCCGATGACGTAGAACGCGACGGCGATGAGGAAGAAGAAGAACCCGAGAGCAGCGAGAATGGCGAGGGATCCGGTGTCGGAATAGGAACTGTCCATCGTTTGCCTTCCAGTCTGAAGGAGCTGCGCCGTTGCGGCGCACGGGCACACGGTCCCGTCAGGACACATCGTAGGGGTGCGCCGTGCCCGACGACCAGACTGCGACACTCGCGTGTCGGGCGGCCCTGTCGCTAGCCTGGCGAGAGACATCCGCCGAGAGGACCGCCATGACCGACCCGTCGACGCCCACGCCCCCGCCGCTGCCGGACCGCACCGCCGCCGACGCTGCAGCGGATGCCGCCCACCCTGCCGCCGAAGAGGGCCCGACGCCGGGCATCGTGGGCGTTGACGACACGGGTGTCCGCCGCCTTTCCGGCGATCTCGACGACATCGGCCGCGGCTTCCTCGCCGCGCTCTTCGACATCACCTTCACGCGCTTCATCACCCGCCGCCTCGCAAGCGTGTTCTTCCTCGTGGGCCTCGTCGCGATCGGCATCGCCTTCGTCTCGACGTTCGTCGGCGGCATCATCTCCGGCATCGGCGCGCTCGGGTGGAACCCCGGCGGCGGCATCGCCCTCATCCTGTCCACGATCGTGGTGGTGCCCGTCCTCGCGTTCTTCGCGGTCGTGCTGCTCCGTTTCGTCATCGAGGCGGGCGTCGCGCTCGTCGCGATCGCCGAGAACACCGAGCGCACCGCCCAGAACACGCTCCGCGACTGAAGTCAGACGACGAGGTCGAGCTCGCCCGGCGCGCCCGGGCGCACGAGAAGTCCCGCGCCGCTCGCCCACGCGAGGAAGGCCGCCGAACTGCCGACCCTGGGCCGATCCTCGGCCAGCCGGCGCACAAGAGCACCCTTCGCATGCTTGTTGAAGTGGTTGAGCGCCCGCGTCGCGCCCGCGCCGGCGTCGGTGACGACCCGTAGGTAGGCCGACGGCGTACCTGCGGGCACGGGCCCCAGCGCGACGTAAGCTTCCGAGCGGAGGTCCAGCACGAACCGCGGCGCTGCATCAGCGAGCGCCGCGCGGGCGGCATCCGCCCACACGCGCCGCAGCGGAGGGATGCCGGGGATCGACACCCCGGCAGACAATCGGTAGGCCGGGATCGCGTCCAGCGCCCCCACGGGCCCGAACGGCGCAGACTGGATCAGGACGCGCGCGCCGAGCCAGCGGCGCCCGGCGGCGTCGAGCGACGCGGCATCCAGCGCGTCGTAGAGGACGCCGGTGTACCGGTCGACAGCAGGCATGGTCGGCGCGGTGCGCAGCGCGGCGTTGTCGGCGATCTCACCGCGCTGGCGTGCGCTGAGTTTCAGCACGCGCGCCGCCGCGTCCTCGTCGGCGCTGAGCGCGACGAGGGCGCCCGCGACGGCCTCTCGCTGAGGCAGGAGCCTCGACAGCGCGAGCGCGGAAAGATCGAGCGGCCGTGCCCGGCCGCCGGATCGCTTCGTCTCACTCGGCGGCAACAGGATCAGCATCGGAGGACCTCAGGCGCAGGGACGACGAAGCGCCGACCGGACGAACCGATCGGCGCTTCGCGGGGTGATCAGGACTCGAGCGCGGCGTGGCCGGCGACAATCGTGAGCTCGTCGTTCTCCATGGAGAGGAAGCCGTCCTGCGCGGACGCGACGACCTTCGTACCGTCGGCCTGCGTGATGCGCACCTGGCCCTCGGCGAGGATGGCCAGCACGGGCTCGTGACCGGTCATGAAGCCGATCTCGCCCTCGACGGTCTTCGCGACGACGAGGGATGCCTCGCCGTGCCAGACCTCCTCCTCGGCGGAGACGAGGGTGACGACGAGAGCCATGTCAGCTGTTCTCCTTCTGGATCTGCGCCCACTTCTCCTCGACGTCGGAGATGCCGCCGACGTTGAAGAAGGCCTGCTCGGCCACGTGGTCGAAGTCGCCCTTGACGATCGCATCGAACGACTCGATGGTCTCCTTGATCGGGACCGTGGAGCCCTCGACACCGGTGAACTTCTTCGCCATGTAAGTGTTCTGCGAGAGGAACTGCTGGATGCGGCGCGCACGCGACACGACGATCTTGTCCTCTTCGGAGAGCTCGTCGACACCGAGGATCGCGATGATCTCCTGCAGTTCCTTGTTCTTCTGCAGGATCTGCTTCACGGCGGTCGCCACGCGGTAGTGGTCCTCACCGATGTAGCGCGGGTCGAGGATGCGGCTCGTCGAGGTCAGCGGGTCGATGGCCGGGTAGAGACCCTTCGACGCGATCTCACGCGAGAGCTCGGTCGTGGCATCCAGGTGGGCGAAGGTCGTCGCCGGAGCCGGGTCGGTGTAGTCGTCGGCGGGGACGTAGATCGCCTGGAGCGACGTGATCGAGTGGCCGCGCGTCGAGGTGATGCGCTCCTGGAGCACACCCATCTCGTCGGCGAGGTTCGGCTGGTAACCCACCGCGGAGGGCATGCGGCCGAGGAGCGTCGACACCTCGGAGCCCGCCTGCGTGAAGCGGAAGATGTTGTCGATGAACAGCAGCACGTCCTGCTTCTGCACGTCGCGGAAGTACTCCGCCATCGTGAGCGCGGAGAGGGCCACGCGCAGACGCGTCCCCGGCGGCTCGTCCATCTGACCGAAGACGAGAGCGGTCTTGTCGAAGACGCCTGCCTCCTCCATCTCGCCGATGAGGTCGTTGCCCTCACGGGTGCGCTCGCCGACGCCGGCGAACACCGAGACACCACCGTGGTCCTGCGCGACGCGCTGGATCATCTCCTGGATGAGGACCGTCTTGCCGACGCCCGCGCCACCGAAGAGGCCGATCTTGCCACCCTGCACGTACGGGGTGAGGAGGTCGATCGACTTGATGCCCGTCTCGAACATCTCGGTCTTCGACTCGAGCTGGTCGAAGTTCGGCGCCTGGCGGTGGATGCCCCAGCGCTCGGTGACCTCGATGGTCTCACCGGGAGCGGCGTTGAGCACGTCACCGGTGACGTTGAAGACCTTGCCCTTGGTCACGTCGCCCACGGGGACCGTGATGGGGCCGCCCGTGTCGCGCACCTCCTGGCCGCGGACCATGCCGTCGGTGGGCTTCAGCGAGATCGCGCGCACGAGGTCGTCACCGAGGTGCTGCGCCACCTCGAGGGTGATCTCGGTCGACTCGTCACCGATCGTGATCGTCGTCTTGAGCGCGTTGTAGATGTCGGGGATCGCATCGTGCGGGAACTCGATGTCGACGACCGGGCCGGTGACGCGAGCAACGCGCCCGACGACCGTCGTCTCGGCCTTGTCGGCAGTGGCGGTGGCAGTCATTGTCTGTCTCTTTCGGTGGGAATTACTTGCCGGATGCCAGGGCGTCGGCGCCGCCGACGATCTCGGCGATCTGCTGAGTGATCTCGGCCTGACGCGCGTTGTTGCGCAGGCGGGTGTAGTCGGTGATGAGCTTGTCGGCGTTGTCCGACGCGCTCTTCATGGCCTTCTGCGTCGCGGCGTGCTTCGCGGCCGACGACTGCAGGAGCGCGTTGAACACGCGGCTCTGCACGTAGACCGGCAGCAGCGCATCGAGGACGACCTCGGGGCTCGGCTCGAACTCGTACAGCGGGTAGACCTGGTTCGCGCTCGCACCCGCGGATTCGACGACCTCATCGGCCTCGACGATCTCCAGCGGCAGCAGGCGCAAGGTCTGCGGCTCCTGGGTCATCATGCTGACGAAGCGGTTGAAGACGAGGTGGATCTCGTCGACGCCGCCCTGCTCCTCGCCGCCGCGGTCGTAGGCGTCGAGGAGCGCGCCCGCGATCTGCTCGGCGGTGTTGAAGTGCGGGGTGTCGGTGTCGCCGATCCACTCCCCTGCCGCCTGCATCCGGCGGAACTGGAAGTAGCCGACGGCCTTGCGTCCGACGAGGAAGTACTCGACCTCCTTGCCCTGCGAACGCAGGAGCTCGCCCAACTGCAGACCCTCGCGGAGGATCTGCGAGTTGAACGCGCCCGCCAGGCCCCGGTCGCTCGCGAAGATGACGACCGCCGAGCGGCGGATCACCTCACGCTCGGTCGTGAGCGGGTGCTGAACGTTGGAGTGCGTCGCCACGGCGGAGACGGCCCGCGTCACAGCCCGCGCGAAGGGCGAGGACGCGCGCACGCGCGCCATCGCCTTCTGGATGCGCGAAGCCGCGATGAGTTCCATCGCCTTCGTGATCTTCTTGGTCGTCTGAGC
>QFPD01000402.1 GCA_003248845.1 Microbacterium sp.
CAATCAGCTGCGCGCGCTCGTGACCGGGACGACCGACAAGAGCCTCTACGCCGACTGCGACTTCGTCATCGAGGCGGTCTTCGAAGAGGTCGGCGTCAAGCAGGCCGTGTTCGGTGAGATCGAGAAGATCGTCGCCGAGGATGCGATCCTTGCGACGAACACCTCGTCGCTGTCGGTCGAAGAGATCGGATCGAAGCTCGCGCACCCCGAGCGCCTCGTCGGCTTCCACTTCTTCAACCCCGTGGCGGTCATGCCGCTCATCGAGATCGTCAAGACACCGGTCACGACCGAGTCGGCGCTCTCCACCGCGTTCGTGGTGGCCAAGGGCCTGGGCAAGAACGCCGTGCTCACGGCCGACGCCCCCGGCTTCGTCGTGAACCGCCTGCTCGCGAAGGTCATGGGCGAAGCTGCGCGCGCCGTCTACGAGGGCACGCCGGTCGCCGACGTCGAGAAGGCGTTCGCGCCCCTCGGCCTGCCGATGGGACCGTTCCAGCTCATCGATCTCGTCGGCTGGAAGGTCGCCGCGCACGTGCAGGACACGATGGTGCACGCGTTCCCCGACCGCTTCTACGCGAACCAGAACTTCCACCGTCTCGCGGAGCTCCCCGAGGTCGTGGACAAGGACAAGGGCGGGCGCGTCACCGGCTTCACGAAGGCGGCGCAGAAGATCGTGAAGGATGCGGCGGGGT
Organism: Microbacterium sp.; assembly: GCA_003248845.1. Lineage (GTDB taxonomy): Bacteria > Actinomycetota > Actinomycetes > Actinomycetales > Microbacteriaceae > Microbacterium. Next base: position 690 of record QFPD01000402.1, read on the forward strand.
CGACACCGGCATCCGCCGACACGATCCTGCGCCGCGTGCAGGACGGCCTGGCGCAGGAGATCAAGCTCATGCTCGACGAGGGCGTCGTGCCCGAAGTCGAAGACATCGACCTGTGCCTCATCCTCGGCGCGGGGTGGCCGTTCATCGACGGCGGCGCATCGCCCTACCTCGACCGCAAGGGGGCGTCGGAGCGCGCCTTCGGTGACACGTTCCACCACCCCGTCATCCGCGGCATCGGCGGCTGACGCCGGACCCCCGGATTCGCAGAACAGCAACAGAATCGGATGCCGCAGCTCGCGGCATCCGATTCTGCTCTCGATGTCCGATTCCGCTCCGCCCGGCACGAGAACATTCGGTGACGTGCGGCGGAACGTTCTCGCGCTGCGGTGCGAAACGGCGGATCTCCACCTCGCGACGCGTCATCCTGGGCATGTGATCGACACCGTCACCTCTCTCTTCGGCACGAGCAGCATGAACGCGCTCATCAAGACCGGCGGCGCCGTGCTCACGGTGCTGCTCGTCGTGCCGGCCCTGTTCAAGCTGCTCGTTGTGACGATCGACGAAGGCGAAGCGGCGATCCGCACCCGCAACGGCCGGCCGATCGTGCGCCGACGCCCACGCGGAGGGCATGAT
>QFPD01000403.1 GCA_003248845.1 Microbacterium sp.
AAATAGGTGTGCTCGCGGCCCTGCAGCTCTGGCAGGCGGGCCTGCGCGGCGATGGCGGCGAGGTCGAACACCGGATGCGCGTAGTCCCACTCGCCCAGCACCTGCGACGGGTCGTCGACGAGACCTGCCGGGTTCTGGGGCTTCTCGAGGAACTCGCGGATCGTGAGGTTGTCGGAGGGATCGAGATCGATGACGCCGAACTGATTCGCCAGTTCGATGGGCTGGCGGATGCCGGCGACCGTCGCCTTTGCCCCCGAGGCGATGTGCGCGTCGATCATCTGCTCGAAGTCCATGCGGTAGACGTGATCGGCACCGATGACGACGACGATGTCGGGCTTCTCGTCGTGGATGAGGTTGAGCGACTGCAGGATCGCGTCGGCCGAGCCGGAGAACCAGCGCTTGCCGAGACGCTGCTGGGCGGGCACGGATGCCACGTACGCGTTCAGCAGCGCTGACATCCGCCACGTCTGCGAGACGTGCCGGTCGAGACTGTGCGACTTGTACTGCGTCAGCACGACGATCTGTCTGAGGCCCGAGTTCACGAGGTTGGAGATCGCGAAGTCGATCAAACGGTACTGGCCCCCGAACGGTACGGCGGGCTTGGCCCTGTCCACGGTGAGTGGCATCAGGCGCTTACCCTCGCCGCCGGCGAGAATGATTCCGAAGACCTTCGGCGCTGCAGGCATGGCACCACACTATGGCCTCATCCGCGGTTGTACTACCGTTCCTCACATGCGCGTCGACATCGTCACGAAGGAGTACCCGCCCGAGATCTACGGCGGGGCGGGAGTCCATGTCACCGAGCTCGTCCGCGCCCTGCGCGAGAGCATCGATGTGCGCGTCCACGCCTTCGGCGCGGATCGCGACGAGGTCGATACGGCGTCGTATTCCGTCCCGGTCGAGCTGCAGTCCGCGAACCCCGCCGTGCAGACCCTCGGCGTCGATCTCGAGATCGTGGGGGACGTCGCCGGAGCCGACGTCGTGCACTCGCACACGTGGTACACGAACTTCGCCGGACACGTGGCATCGCTCCTGCACGGGATCCCGCACGTCGTGACGGCGCACTCGCTCGAGCCGCTGCGCCCGTGGAAAGCGGAGCAGCTCGGCGGCGGGTACGCAGTGTCGAGCTACATCGAGAAGACCGCTTACGAGAGCGCCGCGGCGGTCGTCGCCGTGAGCGACGGCATGCGTCGCGACATCCTCCGGAGCTATCCCGATCTCGACCCGGGCAAGGTCCGTGTGATCTACAACGGCATCGACGTCGAGGCGTGGCGGCCGCGCACCGACCACGCGCTCCTCGAGCGTCACGGCATCGACCCG
>QFPD01000007.1 GCA_003248845.1 Microbacterium sp.
ACGACCTCGGGGTGCTCCGGGACGTGCGCGTGCAGGGCGACCATGTCGTCGTGACGATCACGCCGACGTACTCGGGGTGTCCCGCGATGGACACCATCCGCGACGATCTCGTGCTCGCGCTGACCCAGGCCGGATTCGGGGAGGTGCGCGTCGACGTCGTGCTCGCGCCGGCGTGGACGACCGATTGGATGACCGACGCCGGCAAGCGCAAGCTCGTCGAGTACGGCATCGCGCCGCCGACAGGACGAGCCCCGGCAGGTCCGATCCGGATCAGCCTCGGCGTGAAGTGCCCGCGTTGCGGATCGCTGCAGACCCGCGAACTCTCCCACTTCGGCTCGACGTCGTGCAAGGCGCTGTACGAGTGCCGCGACTGCCTCGAGCCGTTCGACCACTTCAAAAGGCACTGAGGGACGCGGCCATGAGCACGACAGAGGTTCGCGAGACCGTGCCGGGTCGTCGCCGCGCCCGGTTCCACACGCTGCAGGTCGCGGCGGTGCGTCCGCTGACGGCGGATGCCGTCGAGGTCACCTTCGCCGTCCCGGACGCGCTCGTGGACGCGTTCGACTACGCCCCCGGCCAGTACGTGGCCCTGCGCACGCATCTCGACGGCGCGGAGGTGCGCCGCTCGTACTCGATCTGCCGGCCGCCCGAGCGCGGAGCGATCTCGGTCGGGATCAAGCGCGACCCGGGCGGTCGCTTCTCGACGTGGGCGCAGACCGAGCTCCGCCCCGGTGACGAGCTCGATGTGATGAGTCCGCAGGGGACGTTCATCTCCGCGCGGTCGGAGACGCGCACCGGGCACGTCGTCGGCGTCGCGGCGGGATCGGGCATCACGCCGATCATGGCGCTGGCGGCATCGGTTCTCGCGGCATCCGACGTCTCGCGCTTCACGCTCGTCTACACGAACCGCTCGTCGACCGACGTCATGTTCGCCGACGAACTGGCCGACCTCAAGGACCGCTACCCGACGAGGTTCGTCCTGCACCACGTGCTCTCCCGCGAGCAGCGCGCCGCTCCCGTGCTGTCGGGGCGCATCGATGAGGCGCGGCTGCGGCTCATCCTCGACGCGCTCATCCGTCCCGAAACGGTCGACGAGTGGTTCCTGTGCGGTCCGTTCGAGCTCGTGCAGCTCTGCCGAGACGTGCTCGCATCGGTCGGAGTGCCGGCGTCCGACGTGCGGTTCGAGCTCTTCACGACGGGCCCGGGCGGGGCGGACTCGGCGGGCACGGCGGGCTCCGGGGGCGGACGGCCCGTCGCGGTGCGCGCCGACGAGCCCGTGCGCACGATCGACTTCACTCTCGACGGCACCTCGGCCCGGGTGGAGAGCCCTGTCAGCGCGCACGAGTCGATCCTGAACGCCGCGCTGCGCGTGCGGCCTGATGTCCCTTTCGCGTGCGCGGGCGGCGTGTGCGGCACGTGCCGCGCCCGGCTCGTCTCGGGCTCGGTGCAGATGACCGAGAACTATGCGCTCGAACCCGACGAGCTCGAGCGCGGCTACGTGCTGACGTGCCAGTCCCACCCGACGAGCGACGCCATCGTCGTCGACTACGACGTCTGAGGAGTGCTGTGATCTCTTACGCCTTCGAGATCGTGAGCGGCGAGGCCGCGGCCGGGACGGCTGACGTAGACGCCACCGCCGGGCTCGCGACGATCACCCTCGACCGCCCCGACAAGCTCAATGCGCTCAACGCGCAGGCCCTGCGCGAGCTCGACGCGGCGTACGCCCGGGCGCAGCAGGACGGCGCCCGTGCGGTGCTGCTGCGCGGAGCGGGCCGCGCGTTCTGCGCGGGTCGCGACATCTCCGACGTGGATCCCGCCACCGACGACGTGACGGGCCTTCTCGACGGACTCGTCGCCCCTCTGATGCGGCGCATCGCCGCGTGCCCCGCGCCGACGTTCGCCGCCGCCCACGGCGCATGCCTGGGCGTCGGGCTCGGCCTGCTCATCGCGACCGACGTCGTCTACGTCGCCGATGACGCCAAGATCGGATCACCCTTCGCCGCCCTCGGCGCGACCCTCGATTCCGGGGGCCACGCCCTCTTCGTCGACCGTCTCGGCGCGCATCGCACCCTTGATCTCGTCTACACCGGCCGCCTCATGAGCGGGGACGAAGCTGTCCGCTCGGGGCTGTTCTCGCGCGCCGTCCCCCCGGACGAGCTCGAGGCGGTGACGCGGGATGCCGCGGTGGCCGCGGCATCCGGGGCCACCGCGGCTTTCGTGGCGAGCAAGCAGCTCGTCGCGCGCGTGCGCGACGAGCGGATCGGACTCTGGGACGCCCTCGCGGCAGAGACGCGCGCGCAGACCGCACTGCGCGACACGGCCGACTACCGCGAGGGCTTCGCGGCGTTCCAGCAGAAGCGTCGGCCCGTCTTCCGCGGGCGCTGAGCTCGTCGCCCCCGGCACAGCGGTACTCAACTGCAAGGCCGTGCATGCGACACGCCGCGGCATCCCGCCCCTTCCCCGGCGTGTCGCCCACGATCCCTTGCAGTTGGGGTGGCGCGTCCCCGCGGGGCGGCTCAGCCGCCGAGCGCCCCCGCGTCGGTGGAGCCGACGTCGGTGCGGTGGAAGTTCTGCGACGAGCGCGAGGCCGTGGGCCCACGCTGACCGTGGTAGCGGTTGAGGTAGGGACCGGTTCCGTAGGGGTTCTCGGCCGCCGACGACAGGCGGAAGAAGCAGAGCTGCCCGATCTTCATGCCGGGCCAGAGCTTGATCGGAAGGGTCGCGACGTTCGAGAGTTCGAGCGTCACGTGCCCCGAGAAGCCGGGGTCGATGAATCCGGCGGTGGAGTGGGTGAGCAGGCCCAGACGGCCGAGCGACGACTTGCCCTCGAGACGAGCCGCGATGTCGTCGGGCAGGGTCACCTGCTCGAAGGTCGAACCGAGCACGAACTCGCCCGGGTGCAGGATGAACGGCTCGTCGGGAGCGACCTCGATGAGGTGGGTCAGGTCGGGCTGGTCCTCGGCGGGGTCGATGAACGGGTACTTGTGGTTGTCGAACAGCCGGAAGTAGCGGTCGAGGCGCACGTCGACGCTCGACGGCTGCACCATCGTCGGGTCCCAGGGGTCGAGGCCGACCCGCCCGGTGGAGATCTCGGCTCGGATGTCGCGGTCGCTCAGCAGCACGCGGCCAGCCTATCCGCCGGCTACCCGCGCCGGGTGCCGTCGTGGGTGGCCTGGGCGGCTTCGACGGAGCCTGTGATCGCGCGCGCGGTATCGGCGAGGAAGGCGACGATCTCGGCATCCGACCGTTCGGTGCCGAGTGCGAGGGCGATGAGGATGTCTTCCGCGAAGGCGACCCATGCCCGGGCTGCGACGCGCAGGAGCTCGGTGTCGGCGTGCCCGAGCTCGACGAGGACCTCGACGATCCGTCGCGCGTTCTCGTCGCGCGCCTCGTCGACGAGGGTGCGGACGACGGGGTCACCGCTCGCGATGCCGCGCACGAGCGAGGTGAAGGTGCCGCCGTGGGCGCGGACGAATCCGACGATCCGTCCGATCGTGTCGTCCAGCCGTTCGAGGGGAGGCAGGTCGGCGCGCGGCGTGGATGCCTCGATGAGCGCGTCGCGCGCCGTCGTCACCACCGCGGTGTGGAGGCCCTGCCTGCTGCCGAAGTAGTGGAAGACGAGCGCGCGCGAGACCCCCTCCCGATCGGCGAGGACTTCGATGCTCAGGGCGTCGAGAGGCTGGTCGACCAGAAAGGCGACCCCCGAGGCGAGCAGCTGTGCGCGACGATCGTCGCGCGAGAGCCTGCGCTGCGGGGGTGCCATGACCCGACCCTACCGAGCGCGCGCCTGTCGAGCGTCGGGCCGTCCGGTGCGGGCGGACGGTCCGGGTGAGATCCCTCTCATACTCCACCACCCCTTATTGACTATTACTCAATAGGGGCGGAGGCTCGGACATCGAACGCGTCGGCAGTGGGGCCGGCGCCTCGGCATCCGGAGAACCGATGAAGATCCCGAACCCGACCCGCTCCCGCTCAGGCCGCGTCCTGCTCGCCGCCGTACCGGTCGCGCTCGCCTCCACATTCCTCATGACCGGCGTGGCGCAGGGCGCCGTCCCCGTATCGTTCGCCGTCTCGGGCAGCCAGTTCCAGATCAGCGCGTCGAAGCTCGAAGGCACGGGGTTCTCGCAGTACGCCGGCGTGACCGAAGACACCGCGGGGGGCCAGCACAACGTCGCGATCGCGAACATCGCCTCCGCGCAACTGTCCGACCTCTGCCAGTCGGTCGTATCGGACACGCCCCTCGGAAAGGTCGGCGTGCTCATCACCGCGGGTGGCGGCGGCACCCCGGCATCCGCGACGGATCTGCAGATCGGCATGACGGAGCTCCGCGGCGAGTCCTCGTTCTCGAACATCCGCATCGGCGTCGACGCCTCGACCGTCAACACCGCGGCGAAGGGCGCGGCGGGCGACTTCGCGCAGGACGCCGACGCGGTGACGATCACGAACCTGCAGCAGACCTCGTGGTCGACGCAGGCGTCGGTGTTCACCCTGACGGGGATGTCGCTGACACTGACGGGCGGATCGACCGGATGCTTCTGACACGTCGCGCCGACCGCGCCGACGTCGGGCATGAACTCGATGCGCGGCCCGAGGCGGACGCCGCGGCTCCGGCCGTGACGGCGTCCCGGTGGCGGGCGTGGCGACGCGGGCGACCGCTCGTCGGCGGCATCCTGCTGATCCTCGGCGGCCTCGAGCTGTTCGGTTCGAGCCAGCTCGACTTCGGGCGGCTGCACATCCACCTCGGCATCGAGGGGCTGCAGGCGCTCGTCATCCCACTGCTTCTCGTGGCGCTCGGCGCGCTCGTCATCGCCACGCCCGCACACCGGATGCTGTACGGCGTCGTGGCGCTCGCCGTGGCGGTCTACTCGATCGTCGGGGTGAACCTGGGCGGGTTCCTCGTGGGCTTCCTGCTCGCCGCCGTCGGCGGCATCCTCACCGTGTCGTGGATGCCACGGTCCGAGGCGCGGGAAGGTGCGCGCGACGCGGAGGGTCCCGTCGAGGTGAAGGGCGCGGACGACGGAGCGGCGCGATGACGCGTCGCGGGTCGCGGGCGCCTTCGGGCCTCGCGGCACTCGTCGCGGCGGGATGCCTCGTGGGCGCATCGCTCCTGTCGGGCGCTGCGGCAGCCCCAGCATCCCTCGCCGGCGGCGCGCGCCCGGCGGAGTTCTGCATCCCGATCATCCTGCCCTGCCACGACGCGGACCCGGCCCCCGCGCCGTCCCCGTCTCCGTCCGGCTCACCGTCGTCGACGCCCAGCGACCTCCTCGACCCGACCACCCCGGCCGCGCCCGGCTCGCCGCAGCCGAGCGCGACGACGCCGCCCGCGGTGGCACCCGTCGCCGACGACGGCGCGCCGGTGTTCACGCAGCCCTCCGCCCAGCTGGGGTCGAAGTCGCTGTCGTTTCGAGGGCTGAAGGCGATCTCGGTCGTCACGGTCCCTCGTGCGGACGGGTCACGGGTCACCGCGCTCAAACTCGAGGCTGATCGCATCACGATCTCGGGGTTCAGCCTCACCGTGCGGCATGAGACCGGCCCGATCCTGACCACGACCGCCGACGAGATGACGCTCGACGGGCACGTCGCCGTGTACGTCAATTCGCTCACCGCGACCCTGCCCGGGGGTCAGCCGCTGACTCTCGGCGCCGACACCCCGCCGCCCGCAGAGGGTCTCGAGTCGCTCCTCGGCGTGACGCTGGGCCTCGTCGGCTCGACGGCCGACTCGATCACCTACACGAACACGGTGCAGCAGCTCACGGAGTGACCCGCCCCGCGCGCGGTCGTCGATCCCGGGTTTGATAGGCTGTGCGGGCACCTCGGCATCGAGGCGCACGGGGCTGTAGTTCAATGGCAGAACTTCTGCTTCCCAAGCAGACAGCGCGGGTTCGATTCCCGTCAGCCCCTCCACCTCTTTCGACCGCCCTGCGCGAGCTCGTTTGCATCGAGGCGGCCGGCAGGACACGATCGTGAGGTGCCCGTCCACGACCTGCTCCTCTCCCTGGAGCGACTCCCGGCGAGCGCTCTGCGCGACTCCTACCTCCGGTTGATCCGCACCGCGGGGGATGTGGCGCTCCGCCGCGAGGGCGGCCCTGAGCATGTGACGGCATCCTGTTTCGTCTTCTCCCCGGAGTTCGATCAGGTCTTGCTGTGCTTCCATCGCAAGGGCCAGTTCTGGCTGCAGTTCGGGGGGCACATCGAGCATGCGGATGCGACCGTCGCGCTGGCCGCGCAACGGGAGGCCCGCGAGGAGTCCGGCATCGCCGACCTGGCGCTGCTGTCTGCGGAGATCATCGATCTGGATCGACACGACCTGCACGGCGGCTTCTCGTGCGCCGCCCACTGGGACGTCGTATTCGCCGCCGTGGCCCCGCTGAACGCTCCGCTCACCGTGAGCGACGAAAGCGAAGACGTGCGCTGGTTTTCGCTCGACGATCTCCCTGAGATGACGCCTCCGGGCTGGCGCGCGCGGGCCCAGCACGTCGCGCGTGAAGCAGCGCGGCGCGCGCATCGCCAGTGAGGAGTGACGGCCGCCCGCTGTCCGAGGTGATGTCCGACCCCCTCTCTATAATCGTATTTATGTACGAATCTCCGAGAGTTTCCGAGAGCGATGGCGATGCTGCCGCGCTCGCGGAGATCGCCGCGGGCGTCGAGAGCGTGGATGCCGTGCTCCGCGTCGCCGAGATCGCACAGGTGCGCCTGCTGGCCCGCGCCGGACAGTTGGCCCAGAAGCAGGCGTCGAGCTCCCCGGCATCGGTGCGGCTGCACGACATGGTGCTGCGGTCGATCGCGGCCGAACTCGGTGGCATCCTGCGCATCGCGGACCGCACGGTGCAGCGCCGCATCGATGACGCCCGCACGATCGTCGAGGACTATCCCGCCGCGCTCGCGGCCTGGGAAGACGGCCGCATCACGCGCGGGCACGTCCGTGTGATCGTGGATGCCGGTGGCATCGTTCCGCCCGGGACGCGCGAACAGTTCGAGGCTGAAGCCGTCTCGCGTTGCGAGCGCGACACCCCCAACCGGGTCAGGGCGGCGATCGAGATCCTCGCTGAGCGCCTCGCCGAACGCTCCTTCACCGAGCGCCATCGCGACGCCGCCGACGAACGCTGCGTGCGCGTGGTCTGCGGCCGCGACGGGATGAGCGACGTCGTCGCGACTGTGCCGACGGTCATCGCCGACGGCATCCTCGACCGACTCACCCAGCAGGCGCAGATCATCATCGATGCGCGGCAGAAGGGCGACGATGACACCCGCCGCATCGATCAGGTGCGCACCGACGTCTTCTCCGACCTGCTCCTCGCGGGCACGCCCGCTCTCGACGCGCCCGGCGACGTTGCGGGCACCCTCGGTGCGGTCCGTGCCCAGGTGCAGGTGATCGTGCCCGCCCTCACGCTTCTCGGCGTCGACGATGGCCCGGCCGACCTCGTCGGTTGTTCTCCGATCGACGCCGATACGGCTCGTTGCCTCGCCCGGAACGCCACGTCATGGACGCGCGTGCTCACCGACCCCGTCGACGGCACGGTCGTGGCCGTCGACCGGTACCGCGTGCCGTGGCCGCAGCGCCGCTTCCTGCGCGCCCGCGACCAGCACTGCCGATTCCCCGGATGCCGCAGACCTGCGATCCGCTCCGAGATCGATCACACCGTCGATGCCGCGCTCGGCGGCCCCACCGCGCTCTCCAACCTCGCCCATTTGTGTCAACGTCATCACTCGATGAAGCAATTCACGCGCTGGACGGTCGTACAACTGCCCCGCGGAGTGCTCGTCTGGACCTCACCCACGGGGCGCGTCTACCGCGAAGACGCACCCGCACCTCCCGTGTCGTTCATGGTCGCCTCCTCCGATCGATCCCCGACAGACCCGCCGCCGTTCTGAGCACCGCACCGCCCCGCGCCGCCCGGCCCGTATCGAGGCGTGGCAGGGATCCGACGCACATCGACTGTTCGGCGGCTCCCCACCGTCGGTCCAGCCGCGCAAACTGATCCCATGCGCCTCACCGACATCGTCGCGCCCGACACGCTCGCTGCGCGCGGAGCGCTCGCCCTCGCCCGCGAGTACCAATCGCCTGCTCTCACCGCGCACGCCCTCCGCTCGTGGTTCTGGGCCGAAGCGTTCGCGCGCGTCGACGGCATCCACGACATCGATCACGAGCTGCTCTATGTGGCCGCCGTGCTGCACGACATCGGCACCGTCACCGCATTCGACAACCACACGATCTCCTACGAGCGCGCGGGAGGCCACGTCGCGGTCGCCCTCACCGCGGGCGCGGGCTGGGAGCAGGCGCGGCGCCAGCGCGTGCTCGACGTGATCGTGCGGCACAACTGGCCCACCGTCGACCCGGCGATGGATGCCGAAGGTTACCTGCTCGAGATCGCGACGGGCCTCGATATCTCCGGGGCGCGGCCCGACGCTCTGCCCGAAGACTTCCGACGCGACGTCCTCGCCCGCTATCCGCGCGGTGCTCTCGCCGCCGAGTTCGGAGCCTGTGTCGTCGATCAGGCCGCTCGGAAGCCCGACACCGCCGCGCGCCGCCTGGTGGACGGCGGCATCGTCGCAAAGCTCGCCGCGAACCCGCTCGAACAGCTCCGCTGAGTGCCGACCCACCCCCTCTCACGGCGTCGTAGCCTGGGAGGGTGAGCACCGACGCGCACCGCCCCGACCCCCGCACGCGTGCGGCGGAGTACCGGGATGCGCAGAACGGAGAAGCGACACCGGAGCGCGACACCGCGGCATCCACCCCTCCGCCGCTGCGCACCGCTCACGACCGTGCCGCTTACATCGAGACGACGATCCAGCAGGCGATCCGCCGCGGAGAGTTCGACGACCTGCCCGGCGCCGGCAAACCCATCGAAGACCTCGGCACGCACCACGACCCCGACTGGTGGATCAGGCGCAAGATCCGGTCGGAGAACCTGGAGGGGCTCGGCCCGCCCGCACTCCGACTGCGCGTCGAGCACGCCGAAATGGCCGAGCGCCTCGACGACCTGACGCGCGAAGCCGACGTGCGTGAGCACGTCACCGACTTCAACGCACGCGTGCGAAGCGCACGCATGCAGCTGCAAGGCGGTCCGCCCGTCGTCACCCCGGAACACGACGTCGAGGCAGAGGTCGCCGCTTGGGCACAGCGCCGCGCAGCACGCGCCGCCCAGATCGCGTCAGCCGCCGCCGCTGCGAAGGACGCCGCCGCCGACGCGGCTGCCGAGCGCCGACGCCGATGGTTCCGCCTCCGCAAGCCGTAGAAGACAAGCCGTAGAAGACAAGCCCTACACGAATCGAACCGACCGCGAAAGGATTCCCGTCATGCGTGGAGTCATCATGCACGCCCCCGGCGACGTGCGCGTCGAGGACCGCCCCGACCCGCAGATCGTCGACCCGACCGATGCCGTCATCCGGCTTGCCGCGACCTGCATCTGCGGCTCCGACCTGTGGCCCTATCGCGGTGCGGATGCGCCCGATCACTCCCCGATGGGCCATGAGTACGTCGGCGTCGTCACCGAGATCGGCAACGCGGTCGCGAACGTGAAGGTCGGCGACTTCGTCGTCGGCTCCTTCTTCACCTCCGACAACACGTGCGAGATCTGTCGGGCCGGCTACCAGTCGCACTGCGTCAACCGCACGCCCATCGGGCGGGAGGGCACGCAGGCCGAATTCGCCCGCATCCCGAACGCCGACGGCACGCTCGTCGCAACTCCCGGTCAGCCCGACGCCGACCTCATCCCGTCGCTTCTCGCCGCGTCCGACGTCCTCGGCACGGGCTGGTTCGCCGCCGTTGCCGCAGAAGTCGGGCCGGGCAAGACCGTCGCCGTGGTCGGTGACGGCGCGGTGGGGCTCTGCGGCATCCTCGCCGCCCGGCAGCTCGGGGCGGAGCGCATCATCGCGATGAGCCGCCATGCCGACCGGCAGGCACTCGCCCGCCGATTCGGCGCGACCGACATCGTCGAGGAACGCGGAAAGGACGGCGTCCGTCGCGTGAAGGAACTCACCGATGGCCTCGGTGCGCACAGCGTGATCGAGGCGGTCGGCACGCAGGATTCCATGGACCAGGCCATCCGCTCGACACGCCCCGGCGGTCATGTCGGCTTCGTCGGCGTCTCGCACGATGTCGCGATCGACGGCTACCGCCTGTTCGGCTCCGGCATGCACCTGCATGGCGGCCCCGCGCCCGTGCGCCGCTTCCTGCCGGAGCTCATCCGACTGATCTGGGACCGCGAGATCGACCCGGGGGCCGTGTTCGACCTGACGCTCCCGCTCGAGGATGCCGCGGAGGGCTACCGCGCGATGGACGAGCGTCGCGCGACAAAAGTCCTGCTCACGGTCTGACCGACGAGAGCTCCATCCGGGGTGATCCGCCCCTACCCGAGCGGGGCGGTCGCCTCGCGCGCGTGGCGTCCCGCGGCGCGCACGGCGCCGATGGATGCTACGACGACGAGCGCGATCCCCGCGATCTCCAGCACACTCACGTGCTGACCGAGAAGCACGAATCCGGCGAGGGTCGCCGTCGCCGGGGCGAGACTCATGAGGATCGCGAAGGCGGATGCCGCGAGCCGCCGCAGTGCGATGAGCTCGAACGCGTACGGCAGCGTCGACGAGAGCAGCGCGACGGCGGCGCCCAGGCCCACGATTCCCAGCACGTGGAGGTCGAACCGCAGCAGGACTGACCCCGCGGTCGCGAGCCCGAACGGCAGCGACACGAGCGCGCCGATCGCCATCGCGAGCGCCAGCCCGTCGAGCTTCGCGAACTCCGCGCCCACGCGCGCCGAAGAGAGGATGTAGAGCGCCCACATCGCCGCAGCGCCGAGCGCGCAGAGCACCCCGACGACGTCCAGGCGATCCCAGCCCCCGCCCCCGAGCGCGACGACACCGGCGAGCGCGAGCGCGGCCCACAGCCACGCCGACGCTCGCCGACTCGCGAGGATCGAGAGGGTGAGGGGCCCGAGGACCTCGATCGTGACGGTGACGCCGAGCGGCAGCCGCTCGAGGGCGAGGTAGAACAGTCCGTTCATCACCGCGAGCGCCAACCCGAGCCGCACGACCGCAGCCCAGGCGGCACGGTCGTGACCTCGCACGCCGGGCCGCGCGACGACCAGGAGGATCAGCGCGGAGAACACGAGCCGCAGCATGACCATGCCGAGCGCCCCCACCTGCGGGAACAGCAGCACGGCTACCGACGCGCCGACCTCCTGGCAGGCGAGACCTGCGATGACCAGCACGACCGCCCCGCCGGATCGCCCGGCGCCACCCGCGACTCCCGTCGCGCCAGCGGCGGACGCGGTCACGGGATGGGGCAGACGGCCGCGGCCGTCACCTGCGCACCCATGTCCTCGGCCGTCCAGGGAAGGCCCGCATCGGGCGCGGTGTGACCCGCCGCGGCAGGCGCCTTCGACGTGATCGCCGCGAGCTCCCACGCGAGTGCCCGCACGAGCACGTCCGACGCGCGGGAGTTGTTGAGCGCGACGACGATCGTCATCCCCGTGTTGCGGTCGGCGAACGCCGCCGTCAAGAAGCCCGGGACCGACCCGTACTGGCCCACGAGCGTGCCCGCCTGATACGTGCCGCCCGTCGCCGTGAACCACGACGCGGCATCCCCCGCCGCCGGCAGCGGAGCTTCGAACCGGTCGCCCTTGTCGTACGCCCGCGCACCGAGGGCGAGAGCCTGCGTGTAGCGACCGAGGTCCTCGAGGTCCGACACGACGCCGCCCGCGGTGTTCGCGACGGTCGGGGAGAGGTCACCGAGATCGACCGGCGCCGCGCACTCGACCGCGCCCTCCGCATTGTTCGGCGACCAGAGCCCGTGCACCGTCGCCGCCGCCGATGCGGGCAGCGACGTGTCGGGCATGCCGATCGGGTCGAACACGTAGCGTGCGTAGAGCGCCTGCATGCTCTCGCGCGATGCGCGCTCGAGCGCGATGCCCAGAAGCGCGTAGCCCGTGTCGGAGTCGGCGAACGATCCCGCCGCGGTGCCCGGCCGCGTGATGCCGTAGCCCACGAGTTCGCGCGCGTTCCACGCACGCTCCGGCGTCGCGATGATCCGGTTGAAGACGGCCGGAGTGTAGGGCGCGAGCCCGCTCGTCGAGTTGCACAGCTGCGCGAGAGTGATCCCCTCGAGCGCGGGCACCCCGGATACATACGTCGACACGCTGTCCTCGAGCTTCACGACGCCGTCGGCGACCAGTCCGTAGAGGACGTCGCACGTCATGGCACGCGTGATGCTCCCGGCTGTGAAGCTGGCGCCGGCGTCCACACCCGCCGCCCCCGGCGCCACCGTGCCCTCCGCGGAGAGCCAGGTCCCCGCCCACGGCGCCCAGACGCCGACGAGCGCGCCGCTGGCGCCGGACGCCGCGACGGCGCGGTCGACAGCCGCCTGCAGCTGTGCCTGCGTGTCATCCGCGAACGCGGCATCCACCTGCGCGGGCAGGTCGACGGTGGGCCCGGAGTCGGGCGCGCATGCGGCGAGCGAGAGCGCCAATGCTGCGGCGGTGACGACCGCACCGATCCGTGTCGCGCGTCCAGTACGCGGCATCCCTCACCCCCGAAAGTTCCTTCTCAGCGTAGGACACATTGCCGCGAGCCCCCGCCAGCGTGACGCGATCGATGCAGAACCGAAGCGGTGAGCGTGGCGCACGGATGCCTAGGGTGGGAGCATGCCGCACAACTTCGACGCCGACGCTCTCGCGGGCGTTCTCGGTCATATGAACAACGACCACACCGACGACAACCTTCTGATCGCGCGCGCCTTCTCCCCGCTTCCGGACGTCGTGTCGGCGTCGATGACGACGTTCGACGGCGCCGCCGGTCAGTGGCATGTGATCACCGCCGACGGCGCTGAGGACGTCATCCGCGTGCCGTGGCTCGGCGGCGAGATCACGGAGCGGCGCGAGGTCCGCCGCGAGATCGTCGCGCTCTACGACGAGGCATGCGCCCGCCTGGGCGTCACCGCGCGGCCGCACGACTGACCTCGCACCGGTGTGCCGCTGCCGCGCAACACACAGCACCGCCTGAGTAAACCTTCAGTTTAGGTGAGCCTTAGTTTCAGCTATGCTGACGGTCATGACCGACATCACCCCGTTTTCGACCGCTCTGCGCGAGCGGTCGCGCGCTGCGCACTCCGGCAGCGAGCACGCCGGTTTCATGGCCGACCTCATGCGCGGCAAGGGCACACGCGAGGACTACGTCGCTCTCGTGGCGCAGCACTGGTTCATCTACGACGCACTCGAGGCCGCGGCATCCGCCTTCGACGCCGATGCCGTCGCCGCGCCGTTCATCACGTCGAAGCTCACGCGGCTGCCCGCGCTCGAAGCCGACCTCGCCTACCTGATCGGCCCGGACTGGCGCGCCCGCATCACGCCCGTTCCGACGACCGAGCGCTACGTCGAACGCATCCGCGAGATCCAGGCCACCGGGTGGGCAGGCGGCTTCGTCGCTCACCACTACACGCGCTATCTCGGCGACCTCTCCGGCGGCCAGTTCATCGGCAAGCTCATGTCGCGCCAGTTCGAGCTCGGCACGAACGGCATCGGCTTCTACGTCTTCGACGAGATCGCCGACCCCGCCGCGTTCAAGGACGTGTACCGCGAGCAGCTGGATGCCGCGCCGTGGGATCCCGCCGAATCCGAGCGCGTGATCGACGAGGTCTTGTACGCCTACCAGCTGAACACCGACCTGTTCGTCGACCTGGCCGACGCGAAGGCGGCCGCGGCCTGACCGCCCCTCAGAAGCCGGATGCGCGCACGCCTGCCATGAAGCGGCGCACGTCGGCATCGACGAGGATGTCGCTGGGCCGCAGCGGCCGCGTCAGGTAGAGACCGTCGAGCGACGTCAGCCGCGACAGCGCGACGTACGTCTGCCCGGGTGCGAACGCGCCCGATCCCAGATCGATGACGGCGCGATCGTACGTCTTGCCCTGCGACTTGTGGATCGTGACCGCCCACGCGAGCCGCAGCGGGAACTGCGTGAACTCCGCCGCGATCTCGCGGGTGAGCTTGCGGGATGCGGGATCGTACGCATACCGGAATCTCTCCCACACGGCGGGCTCGACGTCGTGCTCTTCGCCGTCGAGCTCGACGCGCACGGTCCCTCCCGCGATGCGGGTGACGGTGCCGATCGAGCCGTTGACCCAGCGCGGTCCGTCGCCGCCGGCGGCGTACCCCGCGACGTCGTTGCGCAGGAACATCACCTGGGCGCCGACCTTCAACTGCAGTTCCGCATCCGCGGGGTACCCGGCCTCACCCCGGCCGAAGTCGCCGGAGACCTCGGCTCGCGCGGTCTGCACCGGCCCGGTGAGCGCGTCGAGGTGCCGCTGATTGATGCGGTTCACGATGTCGTTGCGGGTCGCGAGCGTGATGATCGGAGGTTCTCCGTCGGCGGGCTCGGGCACCGGCCGCGCGCCTGCCGCGTTGAGCGCGCCGGCGATCTCTGCCGTCACGACGCCGTACCGGACGGCGTTGAGCATCGCCTTGAATTCGTCGTCCGCCTGCCGGTGGATGTGGCCGAGCTCTCGGATGTTCAGGGGCGCGCCGACACGTCCGAGGTCGAGCAGCCCGTCGGAGCGGATGGCGCGGCCGTCCGGCCGGGGCCCCGCCCACACCTGTGCGTCGAAGAACCAGAACGAGCGGTAGTGGTCGTCGACGTACTTGCGTTCGTCCCCCCGCGGCGGCACGGGGGCGAGCTGGTACGGGTCGCCGAACATGACCACCTGCACGCCGCCGAACGGCTCCGACCGCTTGCGGCGGGCCTGTCGGAGGGAGCGGTCGATGGCATCCATGAGGTCCGCGTTCACCATCGAGATCTCATCGATCACGAGCGTGTCGATCGCGTTCATGATCTTGCGTGCGGGCTCAGACTGCTCGAGTTCACTGTCGGCGATGAGGCCGATCGGCAGCCGGAAGAGCGAGTGGATCGTCTGCCCTTCGACGTTCAGGGCGGCAACCCCGGTCGGCGCGCAGACGGCGATCTGCTTCTCGGTGTTCCAGGCCAGATGCTGCAGCAGCGTCGACTTGCCCGTGCCGGCCCGACCCGTGACGAAGACGTGCTCGCGGGTGTCTTCGATGAGGCGGAACAGCTCCTCCTGCTCGGGCGAGAGCGGAGGGATGTTCACCGACACAATGCTAGCCATCGGCGCCCATTTCCTAGACTGGACGCGTGGGTCAAAGAGCGAGAGGTGACGCAGCGGATGCGGCGATCCGCCCCCGTCGCCGTCACCGACGCTCGCTCGGTCGCGACCTCACCGCGCTCGGGCTCATCGGAGTCCTCCTCGCCGGCGCGTTCGGCGCCGCCGCGGCCGTGCTCTACGACGACCTCTACAGCCCGGCGGCGTTCGTCCGCCGCTACCTCGATCTCCTCAGCAGGGGCGACGCCGCGAGCGCTCTTGCCGTTCCCGGCGTCGCCGTCGACTCGGCCGCTCTCATGAGCGCCGGTCTTCCCGCCGACGCCGGCGAAGCATTGCTGCGCCGCGCGGCACTGGCGCCGCTGACGGATGCCGAGGTCACATCGGTCACCGCCGACTCCGCCGGACTCTCGACCATCACGGTGTCCTACCATGCCGGCCCGCACACCGGGGCGACGACGTTCCACGTGGAACGAGCCGGGACCGTCGGCATCCTGCCGACGTGGCGCTTCGCGAAGAGTCCGCTGGCGGCGATCGACCTGAGGCTGCGCGGCGCGACCCAGTTCGCCGTCAACGGCTTCGAGCTCGACACGCGACAGGTCTCGCCCGATCAGGCGGACGCCGATCCCCTCGACCCGGTGTCGCTGCTCGTCTTCTCGCCGGGCCTCTATTCCATCTCCGTCGACACGGCGATCTCGTCGAGCCCCGGCGTCGCCGTGCTCTCAGACACTCCCCTCGCGAAGATCCCCGTCGACCTGCAGACGCAGCCGACCGACAAGTTCGTCGCCGCCGTGCAGGAGCAGGTCGACTCCTTCCTCACCGAGTGCGCGACGCAGCAGGTACTGCAGCCGACGGGGTGTCCCTTCGGCCTTGTCGTGCAGAACCGCATCGCGAGCGCACCGGTTTGGTCGATCGCGCAGCAGCCCGTCATCTCGCTCGTGCCCGACGGCGCGAACTGGGCGATCGAGCGGGTGCAGGCGGCGGCGCACATCACGGTCGACATCCGCTCGATCTTCGACGGCAGTGTGCGCACCCTCGACGAGGCGGTGCCGTTCTTCATGGGCGGGACCGTCACGATCCTGCCCGACGGTACGGCATCCATCACCGTCACCGACGGCAGCTGAGGCACACCGACGCCCGCGCGCGTCAGCGCCGCGCGCGGGCGTCGCGGTCGGCGAGGGCCTGCAGCTGCGCGTTGTACTGCTCGAGCTCGGCGTCGTTCGTGCGGTCCGCCTGCCGGTCCGCACGGCGCTGCAGCCGCTCGTCGGAGCGGCTCCACTGGATCGCGACCGTGATCGCGAGGATGAGCGTCGGGATCTCGCCGATCGACCAGGCGACGCCACCGCCGGTGTACTGATCCGCGAGCGGCAGCTCGCCCCACGTGCGCCCCATCGACCCGAACCACTCCGCGACGAACAGCCCCGTCGACATCATGATCGAGATGCCGAAGAACGCGTGCATCGCCATGACGCCGATGAG
>QFPD01000181.1 GCA_003248845.1 Microbacterium sp.
CACGTGGTGATGCTCGTCTGCCTGAGCCCGGGCGATGCCCGCCTGATCGGCACGGTAGGCCGCGCGGTCGACAGCAGCGAGGAGGGCCGCCGTGCGCGCGCCGATCTCGTCGGCAGCGGCATCGGCGTCCACCGCAGCCTCGCCTCCGCTGACCTCTGGCCCCAGCCTGTGCTCGGCGATGAGGCGCTCCGCGAGACCGATAAGGGTGCGCACCTGCTCCCCCGCGGTGTCGAGGCGCCTCTGCGCTTCGCGGCGCCGTGCGTCGAGGTCGCTCTGGTACTGCTCGAATCGGCGCGTGCCGAAGAGCGTGCGCAGGAGCGACTGCCGCTCCTCTCCCGACGCGAGGAGGAACCTGGAGAACTTGTTCTGCGCGAGCAGGATCACCTGCTGGAACTGCTGAGCTCCGAGCCCGAGTACCTCGCCGAGGGCGAGGCCGACATCGCGCGGCTTAGCGGCGCGCCCGATCCACACGCCGTCGACGAGCTCCTCGAGCTCGGCGCGGGCGGGTTCGGTGGTGAGGCCTCCACCGCGCTTCGCGGGACGGTCGTACTCGGGAGCGCGCGTGACCCGCCAACGCGCGTCGCCGACGGTGAACTCGGGGCGCACCTCGGTCGGGTCGGTGAGGAAGCAGTGGTCGCTGCGCAGTCTCTTCTCGCCACCCTCGTAGCGCGGCACGCTGCCGTACAGAGCGAAGCTCACCCCGTCGAGAATGCTCGACTTGCCTGTGCCCGTGCGCCCCGAGATGAGGAAGACGCCGTCGCGGTCGAATGCGTCGAAGTCGACGCGCTGCGTCTCACGGAACGGTCCGAACCCGGTCAGCTCGAGCGCGTGGAGCTTCACGTCGCCACCGGCGCGGCGCGGCGCGCGACCTCGTCGCGCTCCGCGCGCTCGCGCGCACCGAGGACGTCACGGACGAGTTCCGCCTCGCGCTCCGACGCCCCCTCGCCGGCGCGTACGTGGACGAGGAACGCGTCGACGAGGTCGGCGTCGCTGCGGGCCGCACGCACGCGCTGCGTGTAGGTGCGGGTGTCGTCCTTCTCCCGCGCGGGTGGAGTGTGGGCGACGGCGGCGCAGAACCGGAAGCGCTGCTGCAGGCGGCGCAGGGGATCGGCCTGCGGCAGAGCGTCGGTGTACTCCACCGCGACCCACGACTCCTCGGCATCGGCGTAGACGGTGCTCTCCAGGAGGTCGTCGAATGCACCGCGGAGCGTCCGCAGCGTCCGCGGTACCGGCAGATCGAGCCACCGGGCGCCGGCGAAGCCTGCGGCATCCAGCTCGACGAGCCACGACCCGCGCGGCTTGTCGCCTTCGCCGAAGCTGTAGTGCAGCGGCGCGCCGGAGTACCGCACTCGATCGGAGAGCTGCTGCCGCCCGTGGATGTGGCCGAGCGCAACGTAGTCGACGCCGTCGAAGGTCGACAACGGCACGACGTCGAGGCCACCCTGCTGGATGTCGCGTTCGAGGTGCGGCGTCGGCTCGACGCCCGCCGCGAAGCAGTGTGCTGCAGCGACCGCACGGACCCGCCCCTCACTCGCGCGCTCCGAGAGATCGGCACGGACGAGGTCCATCGCGTGCGCGAGCGCGCTCGCCTGTGAGCGCACTCCCGGCCACTCGTGCCGCAGAAGCGCCGGCTCGAGGAAGGGGATGCCGTAGACGTGCACGGGGCCGTGCTCGTCGCGCACGGTGATCGGCGTGCCGACCTCCCCCGGATCTGTCAGCACGTGGATGCCGGGGCGCAGGAGCGCCGACTGGAACCCGAGGCGCGCAGCGGAATCGTGGTTGCCGCTCGTGACGATCACCTCGGCCCCGGCGTCGGCGAGCGCGGCGAGCGTGTCGGAGAGCACCCTGTAGCAGGCGGCCGCCGGGGTGGCGGAGTCGAAGACGTCGCCCGCGACGATCACGACATCGACGCCCTGATCCCGCACCTGCGCGACGAGGGCGTCGAGCACGCCGCGCAGCGCATCGAGCGTGGAGTGACCGTGGAAGGTCCGCCCGATATGCCAGTCGGAGGTGTGCAGGATGCGCATGCATCCACGCTAAGCGTGACCTGCGACATGGCCCGCGCGGCCCGCCGTCAGCGGCGCGAGCGACGGCGCGCGACGAGGTCGAACACGCCGAGCGCGAAGGCGATCAGGAGGAAAGCGGCGACGGAGATCATGCCGTAGGCATAGGCGTCGTGGAACACATCGATGCCGTGGCGATCGGAGCCCTGGTCGCGATAGATGGCCGAGTAGAAGAGCGAAAGCGCGACGGCGGTTCCGACGGCCGTGCCGATCCGCTGTCCGAGCTGCCCCACCGACCCGGCGAGGCCGCCCGAGCGCGTCGGGATCTCAGCGAGGGTGAGGGTCTGGTTCGGCGCCACGACGAGGCCCGCACCGATCCCCGCGACGAGCATGACGGCCGCCATCGCGTAGGCGACGACATCGACCGGAACCGTGAAAGCGACGACCGTCAGCGCGACCACCGAGACGAGCACAACGCCGAGCCCCCAGACGACGAGGGGGCGTCCGAAGCGACCGACGAGATTTCCCCCGTACCAGGCGCTCACCGCGCTCGCGAGGGCGAACCCGATGGACACCATCCCGGCGAACACGGGCTCGAGCCCGACGCCCAGTTGCAGGAACAGCGTCGTCAACAGGAACATCGCCGGGATCGCGGTGAAGTAGGTCGCGGCGATGAGCGTGCCGTTGCGGAAGGAGGCCACGCTGAACAGTCCCAGGGGGATGAGCGGAGCGCGGCCCGACTGCGCGTAGCGATGCTCCCAGCGGAAGAAGAGGACAGCGAAGACGGCGAACAGCGCGAGCGTCCACCACCGCCGCGGATCGTCGTCAGGCGATCCGGTGGTGAAGAGGAACGGCCACATCAGGGTGACGACGACGACGGCGAAGAGGCCGAGTCCGACAGGATCCAACTCCAGACGCGCGGCGCTCGGCACCCGCGTCTTGGGCAGCAGCCAGATCACCCCGGCGAGCACGGCGAG
Organism: Microbacterium sp.; assembly: GCA_003248845.1. Classification (GTDB taxonomy): domain Bacteria; phylum Actinomycetota; class Actinomycetes; order Actinomycetales; family Microbacteriaceae; genus Microbacterium. The sequence continues at coordinate 2,981 of QFPD01000181.1, forward strand.
GCACAGGGGAACGTTGATCCAGAAGATGAATCGCCAGCCGTCCTGCGCGCCGCCGAGCGCGATCATGAGGCCGCCGAGCGTCGGGCCGAACGCCGTGGCGATCCCGATCGTCGCCCCGAACAGCCCGAAGGCACGGCCGCGCTCCTTGCCCGTGAACAGCTGCTGGATGGTGCCGATGACCTGCGGCATCTGGATGCCGGCGGCGAGACCCTGCACGAGACGGCCGGCGAGCAGGACCTCGGTCGTCGGAGCCATCGCGCACACGATCGAGGTGAGGGTGAACAGGCTCAGACCGATGATGAAGAGCTGCTTGCGCGAGCGTTGGTCACCGAGGCGTCCGAACGGCACGAGAGCGAGGCCGAACAGCAGGACGTAGCCCGAGACGACGATCTGCAGTTCGGTGGATTCCGCGCCGAGTGCCTGCTCGATCGACGGCAGGGCGACGTTGACCTTGCTGAGGTCGAGGATGGTGAGCGCCGCGACCGAGACGCACACCCAGAACGCGCGCCAGCGCTGTCCGTGGTCGAGGGGGATGCTGGAGGTCGCGGGAGAGGTCATCGCCCCCAGCGTATTCCTGCGCGGGGCTCGGTGGGCTGCAGCAGGCTCGCGCGGGAGGTCAGAGCCCCTGGGCGAGTCGGTAGTAGGCCTGATTCCAGCGGATCTCCTGCTGGAATCCGCGGACGGTCGTGTCCTCGTCGATGACGAGGAGCTCGGTGCCGGCGATCTCCGCGAAGTCCCGGAACACCTCGATGCCGACCGCCGTCGTCATGACGGTGTGGTGCGCCGCACCCGCGTTCAGCCAGCATGCGGCGCTCGTCGCGAAGTCCGGTGCCGGCTTCCAGATCGCGCGACCCACGGGGAGCTTCGGCAGATCCGGAGCCTCGACGTTCTCGACGACGTTCGCGACGAGGCGGAACCGGTCGCGCATGTCGCTCATCGCGACGACGACGGCGGGGCCGGGGTCTGCGGTGAAGACGAGGCGGACCGGGTCGTCCTTACCGCCGATGCCGAGCGGGTGGACCTCCAGCCGCGCCTTCTGCGACGACAGCGTCGGCGATACCTCCAGCATGTGCGCGCCCAGGATCTTCTCATCGCCCGCGACGAGGTCGTACGTGTAGTCCTCCATGAGGCTCGCGCCGCCCGGGAGTCCCGCCCCCATGACGTTCGCGACGCGCACGAGGATCGCGGTCTTCCAGTCGCCCTCCGCGCCGAAGCCGTAACCGTCCGCCATGAGGCGCTGCACCGCGAGACCGGGGAGCTGCTTCAGCGCACCGAGGTCTTCGAACGACGTCGTGAACGCGCCGAACCCGCCCGCCTCGAGGAACGAGCGCAGACCGAGCTCGATCGCCGCGCCGTCACGGAGCGACTGGTGACGCTCCGCGCCCGGCAGCAGCTCATCGGCGACGTCGTACTCTGCGAGGTACACCTGCACGAGCGCGTCGATGTCGGCGTCGGATGCCTGGGCCACGGCATCCGCGAGATCGTTCACGCCCCACGTGTTCACCTGCACCCCGAGGCGCAGCTCGGCTTCGGTCTTGTCGCCCTCGGTGACGGCGACGTAGCGCATGTTGTCGCCGAAGCGGGCGAGCTTGAGCGTGTGCGCGGCCTGCCAGCCCGCCGCGGCGCGCTGCCAGTCCTCGACCTGCTGCCGCACGGTCGGGTGGGAGACGTGGCCGACGACGGTCTTGCGCGCGACGCCGAGGCGGGTCTGGATGTACCCGAACTCGCGGTCGCCGTGGGCCGCCTGGTTGAGGTTCATGAAGTCGAAGTCGATCTCGGCCCACGGCAGCTCGACGTTCGCCTGCGTGTGCAGGTGCAGCAGCGGGGTGCGCAGCGCGTCCAGGCCGGCGATCCACATCTTGGCCGGCGAGAACGTGTGCATCCAGACGATCACGCCGATGACGGCGTCGTCCGCGTTGGCCTCGAGCGCCGCGCGGCGGATCGCGTCGGAGTCGGTGAGGACCGGCTTCCAGACGAGCGTGGCGGGCAGCGCGTCGCCCAGGACCCGC
>QFPD01000008.1 GCA_003248845.1 Microbacterium sp.
TCGCGACGGTGCCCTTCGCCTCGGTCGCGATCGCGGGGCTGTGGGTCATGCCCGCCGTGGCCGGCATCTGCGCCTCGCTGCCGTCGTCTGCGACGGGCATCGCGCTGATCGAGGCCCCGTCGGCCGAGGACGTCCTGCCGTTCGACGCGCCGGCCGGCATCAACGTGCGGTGGCTGGTGCGGGATGCCGGGCAGAAGCCCGGATCGCTCGCGCTCGCGGAGCTCGAGAAGCTCCAGGCCCCGGCATCCGACACGCATGCCTTCATCGTCGGAGAGCAGTCGCTGCCGACCGCGGGGCGACGCCGCCTCGTCGCCCAAGGCCTGGGCAAGGACCGGATCAGCTTCATCGGGTACTGGCGGGTGGGCGCCGCGTCGCCCGCCCCGAAATCGGAGCAGGCGCAGCCGGCGGGAGGCCGCTGATGGGCAGGGTCACGACCGCGTTCCTCCTGACGTGCGCCGCGATCGGCGTCGCGGGCGGCATCGTCCTGGCGGTCGGCTGGTGGCTCTCGGTCGCGCTGTTCGCGACGGTGCCCTTCGCCTCGGTCGCGATCGCGGGGCTGTGGGTCATGCCCGCCGTGATCGCGCTGCGGCTCCTGCAGCGCCCGTTCGCGGGGCTGCTCGTCGGCCTCATCTCGGGGCTCGCGCTCGCGCCGTTCTACACCGCGAGCGCGATCCTGACGACGCTGTTCTGGTCGTTCTTCCCCGAGCTGCCGTTCCTCGTGACGCTGTACCGGCGCTGGAGCACGTGGCTCCACTATGCGGGAGCGCTCGCGATGGGCGTCGCCTACCCGCTGCTCGCGGCGCAGTCGTTCGATCTGTGGGCGATGGCCCCGGGTCTCGTGGTCGGGTTCATCGCGCTGTGCACGGCATCCTGCATCGCGGGGACGTTCCTCGCGATCGTCATCGCCGATCGCCTGCGCGAGGCCGGCGTCGCCCGGCTCGCCCGCCGGCGGCCCGCCGAGGTCCCGGGCGTCGCGAAAGCAGGCTGAACCGACGGATCCGCGCCTCGCGGCGCGCGTTCCGGTCGATCCAGCCTGCTTTCGACGCGCGGGGCGCGCCCTGCGCTCAGCGCTTGCCGACGATCTGGCGCGACACGAGGTCACGCATGATCTCGTTCGTGCCGCCGTAGATGCGGTGAACACGGGCATCGAGGTAGGCGCGCGCGATCGCGTACTCGGTGATGTAGCCGTAGCCGCCGTGCAGCTGCACGCCGATGTCGAGCAGCTCCGCCTCGCGGTCGGTCGCCCAGAACTTGACCTTCGCGGCCTCTTCGGCCGTGAGCTTCTTGTCGGCGTAGAGCTCCATCGCGCGGTCGATGTAGGCCCACATGACGTCGACGGTCGTCGCCATGTCGGCGAGGCGGAAGCGGGTGTTCTGGAAGTCGGCGATGCGCTCACCGAACGCCTCGCGACTGATGACGTAGTCGCGCGTCCATGCGAACGCGGCCTCTCCCGCGGCGGCCGCGGCGACACCGATCGAGAGGCGCTCCAGGGGCAGGTTCATCATGAGCTGGATGAAGCCGAGTCCCTCCTTGCCGCCAATGAGGTTCGCCTCGGGGACGAACACGTCGGTGAAGCTGAGCTCGGCGGTGTCCCAGCCGTGGAAGCCCATCTTCTCGAGCTTCTTCGAGTGGTCGAAACCCTCCATCCCGTCCTCGAGGATCAGCAGGCTGAAGGCATCCGGCCGGTTCCCTTCGCCCGTCTTGACGAACGTGACGACGATGTCGGCGGTCTTTCCCGACGAGATGAACGTCTTCGCCCCGTTGACGAGGTAGCCGCCGTCGACCTTCTTGGCCGTCGTCTTGATGCCGCGCAGGTCGCTGCCCGCACCCGGCTCGGTCATCGCCAGAGCGCCGAGGATCTCGCCGGTCGCCATGCCGGGGAGCCACTTCTCCTTCTGCTCCTGCGTGCCCATGTGGACAATGTACGGCACGGCGAGGTCGTCTTGGATGCCGAGGGCGCCGGCGAGCGAGCCCTGGACCGCACCGATGACCTCCTCGAGCACGATCGCACGGAAGCGGTAGTCCTGCAGCATGCCCGCGCCGCCGAACTCCTCGGGAACGGAGAGCCCGATGATGCCGGCTTCGCCGGCCGCGCGCATCGTGGCGCGGTCGACCTCGCCGTCCGCCTCCCACTGCTTGCGCTTCTCCTCGGTGGCGTAGCGCTTCACGAACTCCTTGACGACGTCGCGGAACGCCTCGTGGTCCTCGTCGTAGATCTTGCGCTCCATGCTGCGCCTGCCTTCCGTGTCTCGTCGTCGAGCCTGACGTGGTGGGATCATGTCCCCCTATTAATGGTACTGGGTTTCATCCGCTGTGGCACGCGGTCGCGGCGAGTCAGTCGACGTAGTCGGGCGCGGGGGGAAGGCCGAAGAAGCCCTCGAGGGTGTGGAATCCGCCGTCGTGATAGACCTGCGCGAGCTCGAGGCCGATGTAGCGCAGATGCCAGGGCTCGGCCTGATAGCCGGTGATGGCGGTCTGACCGTCTTCGTAGCGCACGACGAAGCCGAACCGCCACGCGTTCGCCGCGACCCACGCGCCCTGCGCCGTGCCGCCGAACGACTCGATCGCCCCGCAGCCGCCGTCGCACGCCGCAACGTCGGTCGCGAGCCCGGTCTGATGCTCGCTGAAGCCGGGGCGTGCGCTCTGCAGGTCGGCCGCCTCGCGCCCGAGCGAGTTCACATAGCCGTTGTACGTGCGGGTCTGCGAGTCGAACGAGCGGAACGCGCTGTTCAGCCCGATGGCACCGACGCCCTCGTTCTGCGCGGCGGCGACGAGTGCCGTCAGGGCATCGGCCGCGGCGGGGCGCAGCCGACCGTCGACGGTGCGCTGCATGTCGGCGGGCGCGACGACCGTGTCCGGCTCCCATTCGATCGGATTCAGGGGGCGCTGCTTGTTGACCACGACCCATTCGCGCACGGGGTCGGCGAGGTTCACGCACGGCGCGGCGCCGCTCGCCACGAGATCTCGGAACGCTGTCGCGCCACCGAACGTGGCGATCACCTCGGCATCCGATCCCTGCGTCAGGGCCGTCGTCACCGCCGTGTCGTCGCACTTTGCTGCGACGACCGCCGCCGCGGATTGGGCCGGGATCGGAAGGGATGTCGCCGCGGGGACCGGCTCGACGCGGGTCTGCTGTGTGGCACCCGCGGTCGACGCCCCGCCACGCCCGCCGAGGGCGACGGCGGTGGCGATGGCGGCGATGAGCAGCACCGCCGCGACGGCGACGATCAGTGTCCGCCGCGTGGGCGTCAAGGCGCGCTGTCGAGCTCGAACGGCAGGCGGCGCGGATGGCGCGGAGGCGTGACCGGCCCGCCGCGGGCCGATCCGTTCGGCGGGGTTCGCTTCCGGCGGCGCGGCGGGCGTGGCCTCGGACGCCGTCTCGGGCGCATCGCCTGAGCGCTCACGCTCGGCGCGGAGCGCGCGTCGAGACGGCAACGGCTCGGGAGGGATCACCCACCCATTCTGACGTGCGCACCCGTGACCCCGCCGTGAGCACTCAGATCTCCGTCTTCACGACCTCACCCCTTGCTGGATCTTCGTATCTATGTTCCACTGGCGGTATGCGGTGGCACGGACAGACTCTCGAACAGACGGATGCCGCGGCACTCCCCGGTCTCGAGTCCTTGGGATCTCTCGTGCGGTCGGTCCGAACGCCCGCATTCCAGGGGGTGACCTTCCACGAGGTGCGCGCGAAGTCGGCCCTGAACCACGTGCCGCGCGGCTCGGCGATGCCCTTCGACTGGACGGTCAACCCCTATCGGGGCTGCACACACGCATGCTCCTACTGCCTCTCCCCCGACACCCCGATCCTGCTCGCCGATGGGCGCCACCGCCTGCTCGGCGAACTCTCGGTCGGGGATCGGATCATCGGCACGCAGCAAGAGGGCGCGTACCGGCGGTACATCACGACCTCGGTGCTGGCGAAGTGGACCGCTGTGAAGCGGGCGTACCGGGTGACCTTGGCCGACGGCACGGAGATCGTCGCCAGCGCCGATCACCGCTTCCTCACCGAACGGGGGTGGAAGCACGTGAAAGGTACGATGTCCGGTCGGGGACGCCGCCCTTACCTCACGACGTCGAATCGCCTGATGGGGTTCGGCCGCCGACCCGAGCCCGATGTCGAGCCCGACGACGCGAAGTTCCGCCGCGGCTACCTCTCGGGGATGATTCGCGGCGACGGGATGATCTTCCACGGGTCCTACGACGATGGCGAGCCCACACGGGACATCCATCGATTCCGGCTGGCGTTGGCGGATCACGAGGCTCTCGACCTCACACGGCGATACCTCGCCGATGAAGGGATCACGGTCACCGAACGCCCCTTCACCCCGGCATCCCCGGTCCGACGTTCGATGACCGCCCTGCATACAGCCAGATCTGGGCAGGTTGCGCGCATCGAGGAGCTCGCCACGATCCCCGAGGCGCCGACGAAGGCATGGTCTGCGGGATTCCTGGGTGGGATCTTCGACGCAGAAGGATCGTGTTCACGTGGCATCCTGCGCATCACCAACAAGAGTCCCGAGCTCATCACGGCGATCGCGCACGCGCTCGATCTCTTCGACCTGCCCTACCGGATCGAACCGCCGGGCGCCTCCGGCGTCGTCACGGTGCGTCTTACCGGCGGACTCCCGTCGCGACGCCGCTTCTTCGACATCGCCCGGCCGGCCATCACGAGAAAGCTCGCGCTTGCGGGAGAAGCGGTGAAGACAGCGGCTGATCTTCACATCGTGTCGATCGAAGACCTCGGCGTCGATATCGAGATGGTCGACATCACGACCGGCACAGGGGACTTCGTCGCGGGTGGGGTCATCAGTCACAACTGCTTCGCCCGGAACACGCACACGTATCTCGACCTCGACGCCGGGGCCGATTTCGATCGGCAGATCGTCGTGAAGACGAACGTCGGCGACGTGCTGCGCCGCGAGCTCGCGAAGCCGTCCTGGTTGCGTGAGCCGGTCGCCCTCGGCACGAACACCGATCCGTACCAGCGGGCGGAAGGTCGCTACGCGCTCATGCCCGGGATCATCGGAGCCCTGGCGGAGAGCGGCACGCCCTTCTCCATCCTCACGAAGGGCACGCTCCTGCGCCGAGACCTGCCGTTGCTGACGGATGCCGCGGCATCCGTTCCCGTGTCGATCGCGATGTCGATCGCCGTCTTCGACGATGCGCTGCAGCAGTCGCTCGAGCCCGGGACGCCGACCGCCGCCGCCCGGCTCGCGACGGTGCGGGCCGCCGCCGATGCCGGGTTCCGCGTGACGGTCTTCCTCATGCCGATCCTGCCGCACCTCACCGACAGCACCCCGCTGCTCGACGACGCCCTCGCGCGCATCCGCGGAGCGGGAGGCGCGCGCGTCGTGTTCGGTGCGCTGCATCTGCGCCCGGGCGCGAAGGAGTGGTTCTGGGAGTGGCTCTCCCAGACGAGGCCCGAACTCGTCCCGGCGTACCGCGGGCTCTACCCGGGAGCATCCGCCTACGCGCCCGACGGCTACCGGAAGCAGCTCGCCGCGCGTGTGCGACCGCTGCTGCGCCGACACCGACTCGCCGGCGGCGCCGAGGAAGACGTCGAGAGCCGGCCGCCGCGCCCGGGGCCCGTCAGGACGACGGGGCGGGCAACCGGCGACCGGCTCTTCTGACCGGCGAGCGGTCCGCGTTCGATCAGCGGGCGATCAGCGGTCGACGTGCGACTGCTGACGTCCGCTCAGCTCCTCGAGAAGGTCGTCACCGAGACGCGCCTCTTCGAACGGGGCATCGATCTCAGCACGGTCGAGCATCTCGGTCATGCGCCGGCGACGCTGGCGCGTGATGAGCGTCACAACGGTGCCGCTGCGCCCCGCACGACCCGTGCGACCCGAGCGGTGCAGGTACGTCTTGTACTCGTCGGGGGCGTCGGCCTGAATCACCAGGTCGATGTCGTCGACATGGATGCCGCGGGCCGCGACATCCGTCGCCACCAGCACATCCACCCGGCCCGACGTGAGCCGCTCGAGGTTGCGCGTGCGCTTGGCCTGGTTGAGGTCGCCGTGGAGAGCGACCGCCTTGATGCCGGCGTCGTCGAACTGCTCGGCGAGCATCTCGGCGTAAGCGCGGGTGCGGGCGAAGACGAGCGTCTTGCCGTCGCGGTCGACGAGGTTCGTGAGGATCTCGGCCTTGTCGCGGTGGTCGATGACGAGCACGCGGTGGTCGATCGTGCCCGAATCCTGGTCCTCGCCGGCCACCTCGTAGACCGCGGGCTCGACGAGGAACTCGTCGACGAGCGCAGCGACCTCGCGGTCGAGCGTCGCCGAGAAGAGGAGCTTCTGCGCCTCGGCGGGGACGAGACGCAGCAGGCGCTGCATCGGCTCGAGGAACCCGAGCTCGGACATGTGGTCGGCCTCGTCGAGCACGACGATGCGGATCTCGGAGAGGTCGAGCTTGCCCTGGTTCTGCAGGTCTTCGATGCGCCCCGGCGTGCCGATGACGATGTCGACGCCCTTCTTCAGCGCGCCCACCTGGCGCGCCTGCGGCACACCGCCGTACACCTGGGTCGTGAACAGGCCGACGCTCCGCGCGATCGGCTGGATCGTGCGATCGATCTGCAGCGCGAGCTCGCGCGTGGGGGCGAGGATCAGTGCCTTCGGGCTGCGGCCGAACTCGCGGCGCTTGCCGGCCTGGCTGCGCAGGATCGACTCGACCAGCGGCGCGCCGAACGCGATCGTCTTGCCCGAGCCGGTGCGGCCGCGAGCGAGCACATCCTTGCCCTCGAGGATCGGAGCGATCGTCGCGGCCTGGATCGGGAACGGGGATGCCGCGCCGAGGTCGACCAGCGTCCGCACGATGTTGTCGCCGAGGCCGAGCTGACCGAACGTCGCATCGGCGACCTCTTCGGCCTGGATGGCCTCTGCCTGCAGCTTCTCATGCACCGTGTCGGCGTGCTCTTCGAAAGCCTTGCGCTTCGCGGCATCCTTCGCGTCAGCGTGCCAATCGGAGCGATTGCCGCCGTATGCGGGCCGATCGCGCCGTTCCGGGCACGAATCGAAGGAGTTGCGCACAGGGCGGTCCCCCGCCCCACGACGCGGGCGGTCGTGGAACGACGGAGCCGGACGGTCATCGCGACGCGGGCGGTCGTCACGGAACGACGGGCGCGCGTCACCGAAGGTGCGGCGGTCATCGCGCGGCTGGCGCTCGCCGCGGGGACGATCGTCGAACGAACGCCGCGGACGGTCATCGCGCGGCTGGCGGTCATCGTACGACCGGGCTGGGCGGTCCTCGAAAGCGCGGGCAGGGCGATCGTACCCACGGGCGGAACGGTCATAACTCCTTCGATCCCCGCCGTTCTGACCGGATTCGCGCCGATTCGGGCGCTCCGAGCCCGAATCGAAGGAGTTCTGCACACGCCGGTCGCCGTGACCACGCTCGTCGCGGCGCGGACGGTCGCCGAATCCCCGGTCGCGGCGCTCGTCGCGGGCCGGACGCGCGTCGCGATCATCGCGACCGGCGGCGTGCGAACGGATGCCGCGGGCCTCGTCGCGGCCGGCGCGCTCCTGCGCGTTCCAGCGCTGCTTCTTCACGGGAGCGCCGGTGCCGTTCTCCGGCTCCGGGCGGTACCCGCGGTGGCTCGGGCTCTTGGACCCGGGCTTGCCGGCGGACGACTGGCCGGGACGGCGCTTCGCATCCTGGTAGGAGGTCTTCTTCGCGCCGTAGCGCGGTTCGAAACTCTGCGCGCGGCTTCCGCCGGCGGGCTTCTTGTTCTTGGGCATGGGGAATCCTTCTGGGTTGTCTCGCACGAGAACAGCGCCCGTCCGCGTTCCCGTGGGGAACGCGACGAGCTACCCGGACATCCGTCGGCCGGGGCCATTCAGTGATGGTTCATGCGCGCCGATCGGCGCTCACCATCGGCCCCTCTGACTCACAAACCCACCCGCGCAGCGCGCGGTGTCCGAAGCCGACCCGACTACTGTAGCCCGCGCGCCTGTGAAGCCGCCGCACCGCTCTACACTGACGCCATGACCACACCGGGCGCCATCGTCAGCGGCATCGACGCCACCCCCGACCAGCCGAGCCTGCGCGCCGAGTCCGAGGCAATTCTCGCGGCGATGATCTCCGGCGCCGCCGGTGCCGTCGTCGGCCTCCTGCTCGGGCTCGCGCAGGCGACGACCGCGCTCTGGGGAGAGTGGAGCTTCGCGGTCTGGGCCGCCGTCGCCGCCGCGGTCGCGGCAGCCGTGTGTTCTGCGGTCGGATACTGGCGTGCCCGCACCACGTCGAGCGAGCTGTGGCGCCGGCAGATCACGAGCCTGCGCTACGTGATCTCGACGGTGTCGGTCGTCATCGCGCACGTCGCCCTCGCGACGATCGCGACCCTCGCCGCCTATGCCGTCCTCGCGCGGTGCTTCATCGGCGTGCAGCTGAACGGGTTCTGGACGACCGTCCTGCTCGCCGTCACGGCGGGGATCGCCGCGTGGCTGACGTACCTGTCGGCATCCCGCATCACGACGCAGCGCCTCACCAGCCTCCTCGTGAGCTTCATCGCGATCGGCACGATCGCCGCCATGCTCACGACGAGCGACCCGAAATGGTGGGAGTACCACTTCAGTCAGCTCGGCACGTTCGACGATCTGTCGAGCTTCCTGTTCAACGGCACGCTCATCGCGGGCGGTCTGCTCGTCACGACCTTCACGCTCTACGTCGGCCACGACCTGCGGGGCATCGGCGAGTCGTCGCGCGGCACACGGATCGTCACCACCGCCCTCGCGATCATGGGCATCATGCTCGCGTGCGTCGGGATCTTCCCCGTCGACGTGAACATGCTGCTGCACAACCTGTCGGCATCCGGCATGGCGCTGATGTTCCTCGTGCTGCTCATCGGCGGCCCGTGGATCGTGCGGCGGATGCCGCGGGCGTACTTCCTCTCGGCGTGGGCGTTCCTCGCCGCGCTCGTCGCGTCGATCGTCCTGTTCGCCGTCGGCTACTTCGGGTTGACCGCGTTCGAGATCATCGTCTTCGCGCTGATCTTCGGCTGGCTTGCGGTCTTCATCCGCTTCATGGGGGTCGCCGACCAGCCCGAGCCGCTGCAGGGCTGAGTCAGAGCACCGGCAGCGTGCCGGTGTACCCCTCGCGCTCCCGCGCCGCCTGCTGGATGCGCGGGCGGTACGCGAACCACCCGATGATGAGGAGCGGTACGAGGACGACGGTGGATGCCAATACCCATCTACCCGTCTCGGAGAACCCCATCGTGACGAGGACGAACGCGAGGAACGCGAGCGTCAGGTACGACGTGAACGGAGCCCCGAACAGTCGGAACGATGGCCGCTCCGCGAGCCCCTTCTTCGCCCACCGCTGCAGCTTGATCTGGCAGAGGATGATCGTCGCCCACCCGCCGATGATTCCCAGCGCCGAGACCTCGAGGACGATCTCGAACGCCTGCGAGGGGAAGAGGGCGTTGAGCCCGACGCCGCAGAGCGTGATGACGGCGGTGAGCAGGATGCCGCCGTATGGCACGCCCGTCCGGCTCATGACCTCCGTGAAGCGCGGGGCCGAGCCGTTGACGGCCATCGAGCGCAGGATGCGTCCCGTCGAGTACAGACCCGCGTTGAGGGAGGAGAGCGCGGCCGTCAGCACGACGAAGTTCATGATGGATGCCGAGATCGCGCCCGCTTCGGGCGAGCCGATGTGGGAGAAGAACGTCACGAAGGGCGACTCACCCGCCTTGTAGAGCGTGTAGGGCAGCAGGAGAGGAAGTACAGCCAGCCCGCGGTGTATGCCATCTTCTCGCCGTAGAACTCGCGCGCGTACGACACGAACGATCCCGACGAGGGGCGGTGCAGGACGAGCTCGCCGAGCGCCCGGAGGATCAGGAACGCGAAGAACCCGCAGACGAGGTAGACGAGCACGAGCGCCGGACCCGAGGCCTCACGGTACTCCTGCCGGCGTTACAGTCGCACGACAATATGCGCCGACATGCGTCTGCGCTCCGGCGCTCAGCCCTCGTGCTGCTCGCGCAGGGCGCGCCGCGGGTGCAGCTCCGCCTCCGGGGTGGATGCCGAGGCCCCCGTCGCACCCTCGGCGCCCTCCCGCCGCGCGTGCCGGCGCTCGCGGGCACCCTCGACGAGGTTGTACAGCGTCGGGAGGACGAGCAGGGTGAGCACCGTCGACGAGATGAGACCGCCGATCACGACGATGGCGAGCGGCTGGGAGATGAATCCGCCGTGCCCCGTGATTCCGAGCGCCATCGGCGTGAGGGCGAAGATCGTCGCGAGCGCGGTCATGAGGATCGGCCGGAGGCGTCGCGAGCCGCCGGCGACGACGGCGTCGTGCGCCGACAGCCCCTTCTCGCGGTACTGGTTCACGAGGTCGACGAGCACGATCGCGTTCGTCACGACGATGCCGATGAGCATGAGGACGCCGATGAGCGAAGCCACTCCGAGCGGCACGCCCGTCGCGATCTGCAGCAGGATCGCGCCCGTCGCCGCGAACGGCACGGAGACGAGCAGGAGCAGGGGCTGGCGGAGCGACTTGAACGTCGCGACCATCACGATGTACACGATGAGGATCGCGGCGAGCATCGCGAGGCCGAGCTGGCCGAAGGCATCCTGCTGCTGCGTGAGCACTCCCCCCACCTTCGCGTCTGCAGCTGTGGGAAGGTCGACGTCTTTCAGCACCGCGGTGACCGTGGCCGAGGCGGCGGTGAGGTTGTCGGTCGACGGGGTCACCGTCACCGTCGACGTGCGCTGTCCGCGCTGCGTCGTGATGGAGGTCGGGCCCTGGCTCTCGGCGACGGTGGCGACCTGGTCGAGGGTGAGGGGACCGGCCGCCGTCGGGATCTGCAGCGCCTTCAGCTCGTCGATCGTCGCCGGCACGGAGGCGGCCTGCAGGTAGACCGTGACGGCGGTGCCGTCGAGCTCGACCGTGCCGATCTGGCGCGGCTGCATGGTGTTCGCCACCAGAGCCCCGACCGTCACCTCGGAGAGGCCGAGGGAGGCAGCCTTGGCCCGGTCGACCGTGACGGCGACGTACGGGAGGGAGGCGGCGAGGTTCGACGTGACCTGCCCGATGCCGTCCTTGCCGTCGAGCGCTGTCATGACCGCGTCCGTCGCTGTCTGCAGGGTGTCGGCCGAGGGCGCCGTGACGTCGATCTCGACGTTGCTCGAGGCGAACCCGCCCTGTCCGGCCGAGACCGTGATGTCGCCGACGCCGTCAAGAGCGCCGGTCGCGTCCTCCACCTCCTGGCGCACCTTCTCCTGGTCCGCCGAGGTCTCGGTCGTGATGGAGTAGGTGATGCCCGACGACCCGCCGGCGAACGCGTCGCGCACGGCCGAGCCGGTCGAGCCGATCGAGGTCTGCACGGTCTTGACGCCGTCGACCCCCAGGATCGCCTGCTCGACCTTCTGCGCGGCGCTGTCCTCGGCATCCAACGACGCGCCCGGGTCGAGCTTCTGCGACACCGTGAAGGTGTTCTGGCCGCTGTCGCCGAGGAAGTTCGTCTTCATGAAAGGCGCGGCGGCGAGGGTCCCGCCGAGGATGAGCACGGCGACGAGCAGCGTCACCCAGGAGTGCGTGAGCGTCCAGGACAGGATCGGAAGGTAGGACTTCTGCAGCCGCGAGGGCGGTGCGGCCGGGTCCTCGGGGTCGATCGGGTTTCCCGCCGCATCGCGCGCTTCGGTACCGGGCTTGAGGAACCAGTACGCCAGCACCGGCACGATCGTGAGGGCGACGAACAGCGAAGCCGTCATCGCGATCGTGACGGTGAGCGCGAACGGCCGGAAGAGCTCACCGGTCGTATCGCCCACGAACGCGATCGGAAGGAAGACGGCGACGGTCGTGATGGTGGATGCCGTGATGGCGGCGGCCACTTCGCGCACCGCGAGCCGGATCGCGTCGCCCTTGTCCGCGTCGCCGACGTAGTGGCGCTTGATGTTCTCGATGACGACGATCGAGTCGTCGACGACGCGCCCGATCGCGATCGTGAGGGCGCCGAGAGTGAGGATGTTGAGCGAATACCCGAAGGCCTGGATGCCGACGAACGTGATGAGCACGCTCGTCGGGATCGAGATCGCAGCGACGAGCGTCGAACGCACCGAGAGCAGGAAGACGAAGATCACGAGCACGGCGAAGACGAGTCCGAGCAGACCCTCCTGCGCGAGCGACTCGATCGACTGCTCGATGAACGGAGCCTGATCGAAGACGACGGTGAACCGGGCGCCGCTGCCGATGTCGTCCTGGAGTTTCGGCAGGAGCGCCGTGACGGCGCGGGACACGTCGACGGTGTTCGCCGCGGGCAGCTTCGTGATCGAGAGGGTGAGGGCGCTCTCTCCGTTCACGCGGGAGATCGATGTCACCGGGTCCTTCGCGAGGGCGACCGCGGCGACGTCGCCGATCGTCGTCGCACCGGCCTCGAGCTGGGCGGCGCTCGAGGGCACGAGCGGCAGGCCGGCGATCTCGTCGACCGAGGTGAGCTTCGCCCCCGTCTGCACGGTGAGGCTCTGGTCGCCCTCGGTGACCGACCCGCCCGGGAAGAGCACACCGTTCTGGTCCAACGCGTCGGTGATCGCCGTCTGGGTAAAGCCGGCGGCGGCGAGCTTCGCCTGGTCGGGCGTGATCGTCACGCGCTGTCCCTGGCCGCCGATGATGGATGCCGAGGCCACGCCCTTCACGTCCTCGAGGTCGGGGACGACGCTGGCCTCGAGCTGCGACTGGATCTTGTCGACGTCGTCGTACCCCGTGACAGCGAGGGAGATCACCGGCAGATCGTCGATAGAGAACGAGACGACGTTCGGCTCGACGCCGTCCGGCAGCGACGACTTGATGCGATTGATGGCCTGCAGGATCTTCTGCTCGGCGGTCGCGAGGTCGGTGCCGTAAGTGAAGGAGGCCTGGATGATCGAGGCGTTCGTCGTCGACGTCGCCGTCGTCGACTCGAGCCCCGCGATGCCCTGGATCGCGGTCTCGATCGGTGTCGACACGTCGTTGTTCACGACCTCGGGCGAGGCGCCGGGATACGTCGTGACGACCGAGAGCTGCGGGAACTCGATCGACGGGATCAACTCCTGCTTGAGGTTCGTGAGGGCGAGCCCTCCGAAGATCGCGGCCACGATCGTGATCAGCGCGATGAGCGCGCGGTTCTTCAGGCTCAGGACGGCGAGGTTCGACACGGAGGACCTTTGCGGAAGGAAGCGGTTCCGATACACGGATGTATCGACGCCATTCTCGCACGCGCACACGGGCAGTCGCCGTCATCGGAATCGGAGAACGCCGCCGGATTCGGACGAGTCGGAGCGCGGCATCCGATTCCGGGGCGAATCTGCGATTCCGCTGCGGTGGCGAGGGACGGGCTGCGGGTTTCCACGCACGCGCGGTGGGGCCGACCCGCGAACCGGGGTCCGCGCGGCCGGCGCGCTCCGGGATCTCTCTACCCTGGTCGCACCTGACCGAAAGGACCCGCATGACCACCGCGATCAGCCCCCGCCTCGCCGCTGCCCCGGTGGCGCTCGCGCTCCTTCTCGCCCCGCTCTCGGCCTGCGCTTCGACCCCTCCGGCATCCGAGTCGATCGCCACGACGCCGAGCGAGGCGGCAACGGCAGCGGAAGCCCCGGCATCCGCTGCACCGACGACCGCACCGGCTGGCACGAGCTCCGCCACGAGCGACGTGTGCGCGGTGCTGAGCGAGGAGGAGGTCAACGGCGTCATCGGGCTTGCGACGGTGGACGCCAACCTGACCTTCGGGTCGCTCGGCGACGCGACCGGCGGTCAGTGCGTGTGGGCATCGACGAGCACTCCGGGGGCTTTCCTGGAGCTCGCGGCGTGGCCCGCCGGCAGCCTCAACCCGGCACCCGCCGAGGCTCCGGCCCCGGGGAGCGGTGGGTTCGCCACCACGCCCGGCGGCGCGTACTTCGCCGACGCGACGCACTCTTTCCGCCTCGCCGTGACCGGTGTCGTAGACCCTGCCCTCGAGGCGGCGGCGCAGACCCTCGCACAGATGGTTCAGGCGCGACGCTGATCGGACTCGAGCAGCCGCCCGACGGCGGCGGCGCGACCCGACACGCCGAGAGCGCGGTAGAGGCCGCGCACGTGCTTCTCGACGGTCTTGACGTGGATGCCGAGATGCTCGGCGATCGCGCCGTTGCCCGCGCCCGCGACGAGCTCGCGGGCGATCTCGGCCTGGCGCGCCGTGAGCATGCCGAGCGCGGCGGGATCGAGGGGCCGGTCGCCGCCGCCGCGCACGATGTCGACGCGATCGGCGATGCCCAGGCGGTCGAAGATCGCCGAGAGGTGGCCCTCGACCGTGCGGCGCGACAGAACGAGCTGGTCGGCGATCTCCTGATTGCGTAGGCCCCGTGCGGCGAGGCGCGCGACGGCCTGCTGGGCCCGAGTGAGGCGATCCCACGCGGGTTCGACGTCGAGGCGGCGGTCGCGGACGCCCTCGTCGCCTTTCGGTGCGACGCTGTCGAGCCAGCGACGGAGATCGACCGAGGAGGCCCCGAGCAGGTCAACGGATGCCTGGCCGCGCTGCACGGCGCCCCTGGCGTGCGTCGCGACGGCTGCGGCCCGTGCCCCGACGAGTCCGACGCCGGCGCCGAGCGCAGCGCGCGCGGCGCGCTCGGCGCGCTCCTCACCGGGGCCCCGCGCACCCGCCGCGATCTCGATCCGCGCCCGCGCGGCTTCGCGCGCGGCGCGGAACTGCGCGTTCGCGCCGAAGTCGATGCGGTCGAAGTCGACCATGATCCACGCCGCGAGCTCGGGATTGCCGGCGGCGAGCGCCGCCTCGACCAGCACGTCGTACGCGTAACCGCGGAGGGTCGGCGGCAGGAGCGGGAGTCCGGGTCCCCCGCCGCCCTCCCGCAGCAGCTCTCCCGCTGCGAGGACCATGCCGGCACCGGCGAGCCCGAGCGCGCACATGAGTGCGATCCCCGAGTCGGCGTAGCTGCGCGGGGGGACGACTTCGCGACGGATCACGGACGCCTCGGCGACGACGGCCTCGGCGCGGCCGGAGAATCCCGCGACGACGGCGCGCAGACACGTGACCGAGCGGCGCGCCAACGGCGACCGGGCATCGGGCGCGGCGAGCGCGAGGAGCTCTGCCGACTGGGCCACTTCGCCGCGGAAGAGGAGCGCCCGCGCGGCGGCGAGCCGCAGCCAGACGCGGGCCCGGCGGGGCACCGCTGCACTCAGGGCGCGATCGAGCATCGCGGAACACTGCTCGATGCGTCCGACGAGGTGGGCCGCCTCGCTCAACTGGAAGAGCGCCATGGCTCCCGCCGTCGTATCGGGCGGGATGGCGGCGGCGAGCTGCACATCGGTCGCCCCCAGGCACAGCGCCTCGATCTGGGCCCGCGTGCCGCGCGCTCCGGGCGAACCGTCGTCGACGTGCGCGATGGTCGTGAGCGCCTCGGCGTATCGGCCGATGAAGAGGAGCGCGTAGGCATCCACCCAGTCCCGCGGCGGCTCCGCCGCGTCGACCCGGGTCGCGATGCGCGGCGCGTCACCACCGAGCTCCATGATCTCGAGGAAGGCGACCACACGCTCCTCGTCGCTGCCGCGCGCCGTCATGCGTCGATCCTGGCACGCGCGCGGGCGGGATCGTCACCGGTAGGCTGACGACACCTCGAGGAAGGCGCCCGCGTGTCAGACCCCGTCGCCGCGGCCGCGGCCGCGCCCGCGCCCGCACCGCAGCCCGCACCACCGCGCCGCCGCCCCGTCGGATGGATCGTCACTGCCGTCATCCTGGCCGTGTCGCTCATCGCGATCGTCGCGGTCGCCGTGTGGCTGTACGTGGAGCGTACGCAGGATCGGGCGACGATCGACGACCAGCAGCGTGAGATCGAAGAACAACAGCAGCAGCTCGACGAGCAACGCGACCTCATCGATCGCAAGGAGGCGTTCGGCGCTGCCGTCGAGAACCTGCTCGGCGAGGTGGAGAGTCTTCGCGGGATGCCGCTGGCATCCGTCGTCCCGTGGGACTCGTACGACTCGCTGGCGTGGCAGGCCTGGAGCCGCCGCTGGGACCTCGCGGGCATGGATCAGAGCATCCGCGCCGTCGAAGACGCGCGGACCCGCCTCGCCGCAGAGCGCGCGGACGCGGCGAACGCGGCCTCCGTCAACGCCTCCGGCAGCGCGTACGAAGCGGCCCTCGACGCTCTCGGCCAGGGGTATGTGACGTGGTCGCTCGACGATGTCTGCAGCACCGCTGACGCCATCGCGTGCGTGCGCTCGAGCGATCCCCGCGTCGTGCACGTCGACGTCGCGCGCGAAGCGGAGCCGTACATGACGGATCGGATCCGCACGGGAGTCGCGTACCACGAGTTCGCGCACGTGCTGCAGTTCACGAACCCCGAACCCACGGCGACGGCGCTCGAGGCTTTCGGCGGCGACGCCGAGACGATGGCCGACTGCTTCGCGCTGACCTTCCTCGACGGCTGGACCCTCGACAGCCGCGTCTGGGACAGCGACTCGAGCTATTGGGACGTGAGCATCGGCTACGGCGTCGAATGCGACGACGCGCAGAAGCAGGTCATCCGCGACTGGCGCGCGAGCCTCGGTGTCCAGCCGCGGGTGATCGGCCCCGGCGCGCGCTGAGGCGCGCGCCG
>QFPD01000182.1 GCA_003248845.1 Microbacterium sp.
TTCCATCCCCCCCGCGACGACGACGGTGGCGTCGCCCGAGGCGATCATGCGCTTCGCGTCGATGATGGCGGTGAGGCCCGAGAGGCAGACCTTGTTGACCGACGATGCCGGGACGTCCCATCCGATGCCGCCGGCGAGAGCTGCCTGGCGCGCCGGGTTCTGCCCGGATCCTGCCGGCAGCACCTGACCCATGATGACGGCATCCACCGCATCCGCCGGAATGTTCCCCTTGGCGAGCGCACCCGCGATGGCGAGGCCGCCGAGCTGCGGTGCGGTGAACGATGCGAGCTGTCCCTTCAGGCGCCCCTGAGGCGTCCGGGCGGCGGCGACGATGACGATGTCGTCGGTGGGGGTGGTCATGCGATCTCCTTGAGCGGTTCGGCGATGATGAGCGCGGGCTCGGTAGCGGCCACGACCTCGTCGACTGTGACGCCCGGCGCGGTCTCGACGAGCACGAGTCCTTCGGCGGTCACGTCGATCACCGCGAGGTCGGTGATGATGCGGTCGACGACGCCGCGGCCCGTGAGCGGCAGTGAGCACTCGTCGACGATCTTCGCCGATCCGTCCCGGGCGACGTGCTCCATGAGGACGATGACCTGACCGGCGCCGTGGACGAGGTCCATCGCGCCGCCGGGGCCCTTGACCATCTTGCCGGGGATCATCCAGTTGGCGAGGTCGCCCGAAGCGGAGACCTGCATCGCCCCGAGGATGGCGGCGTCGATCTTGCCGCCCCGGATCATCCCGAAGCTCAACGCCGAGTCGAAGAAGGCGGATCCGGGCAGGATCGTGACCGTCTCTTTGCCCGCGTTGATGAGGTCGGGGTCGACGTGATCCTCGGTCGGGTACGGACCGACACCGAGGATGCCGTTCTCCGACTGCAGTACGACGGTGACGCCGTCGGGCACGTAGTTCGGGACGAGCGTCGGCAGGCCGATGCCGAGATTGACGTAGGAGCCGTCGGCGAGTTCGGCGGCCGCGCGCGCGGCCATCTCATTGCGTGTGAGTGCCATGGTCAGGCTCCTTCCGGGACGGGACGGCTGAGGGCTTGGTCGACCGAGACGGTGCGTCGCTCGATGCGCTTTTCGATGTCCGAACCCACCTCGACGATGCGGTGCACGTAGATCCCCGGCACATGGATGCTGTCGGGGTCGAGCTCGCCCGCGGGGACGAGTTCTTCCACCTGGGCGATGCAGATCTTGCCGGCCATCGCGGCGAGCGGGTTGAAATTGCGGGCCGCCTTGTTGAAGACGAGGTTGCCGTGCACGTCGCCGCGCGCTGCGTGCACGAGCGCATAGTCGGTGACGATCGCCTCTTCGAGCACGTAGTCACGCTCGGTGCCGTCGGGCGCGAACGTGCGCACGTCCTTCCCCGGGGATGCCACGGCGATGCCGCCCCGCCCGTCGTACTTGCGCGGCAGGCCGCCCTCGGCGACCTGCGTGCCGACGCCGGTCTGTGTGAAGAAGGCGGCGATGCCCGCGCCGCCCGCGCGCAGCTTCTCGGCGAGCGTGCCCTGCGGGGTGAGTTCGAGTTCGAGCTCACCGGAGAGGAACTGACGCTCGAACTCCTTGTTCTCGCCGACATAGGAGGACGTCATCTTCCGAATGCGCTTCGCGTTCAAGAGCACGCCGAGGCCCCAGTCGTCGACGCCGCAGTTGTTGCTGACGATGGACAGGTCGGTCGTACCCTGCGCGAGGAGCGCCTCGATGAGGGCGATCGGATTGCCGGACAGCCCGAAGCCGCCGACGGCCAGCGAAGCTCCGTCGGGAATGTCGGCGACCGCCTCCGCTGCCGATCCGTAGGTCTTGTCGATCACGTGAACCCCTTCGTCATCCGTGTGTCTCTATCGTGCGCCCCGTCGAGGCACCGTGCGTCACGCGTGTTTGCGATGTGGGCGCCGCTTCGCCTAATGTCCACATCATGGACACCACGTCGTCGCGCAGCGTGCCAGGCGCGCAAGCGATCGCGCGCGCTGCCGCCCTCCTCCGCCTCGTGACGGGCGCCGGCGAGAGCGGGACGACCGTCGCCGAGCTCGCGCGGCGGGCCGACCTCACCCGCCCGACGACCCATCGACTCTTGACGGCGCTGCGCCACGAGGGCCTCGTTGATCAGGATGACCGGTCCGGACGATGGATGCCGGGGCCGGAGCTCTATCTCATGGGTACCGTCGCGGCATCCCGCTACGACATCACCGCGATCGCCCGCGACATCGTGCGCTCGCTGGCCGTGCGTACCGAAGAGAGCGCGTTCCTCTCCGTACGACGCGGCGACGAGACCGTATGCCTCCTGCGCGAAGACGGCGCGTTCCCGATCCGTTCGTTCGTCCTCTCCGAGGGCACGCGGTTCCCGCTGGGAGTCGCGTCGGCAGGGCTGGCGATCCTCGCGTTCCTGCCGCCCCACGATGTGGACGCCTACTTCGAGCGCCACCCGGAGCTGCCCGAACGGTACGGCAGCCCCCACGCGGAGCCCCGCCTGCGCGCGCGGCTGCGCGAGACGCACGCCCGCGGCTTCGCCCTGAACCCGGGGCTCATCGTCGCGGGGAGCTTCGGACTCGGTGCGGCGGTGTTCACGTCGTCGGGGCACCCGCAGTGGGCTCTGAGTCTCACGGGCGTCGAGTTCCGGTTCACGCCGGAGCGCATTCCCGAGCTCGGGCGCACCCTCCTCGCGCACGCGCACCAGCTGTCCACACGCGTCGCCGCCTCCGCCCGCTGAGGATCACGCCGCCGCGAGTGCCAACTCGTCAGCGACGACGCGGGCGAGCCGTTCGGCGCCGGCCGCGCTCAGCACCACCGTGTAATGGTTGAAGCCGTCCCAGCGCTCATGCGCGATCTGCGGATGCTCCGCGAGCAGGCGCGTGAGGTGTTCGTCCGGGTAGAGGCCCGGCTCCTCGTTCTGCAGTCCGCGCGGCACCGTGATGAGCATTGCCGGACGATCGAGCATCGCGAGCGCGTCGGCCACCGTCGTCGTCGTGTTCATGTCGATCGTGTCTTCGACTGTCGTCGCGTACGCGGTCGCGGGGCGGAGCCCCTCCTCCCCCGCCGAAACGAGGTCGTAGGCGAGGTATCGCTCCAGCTCCGGCGTCCAGTCGCGCGCGAACGCCGGGTGCGAGCGCCAGAAGTCGAGGTACTCCGCGACGCTCGCGAAGCGCAGATTCAACCGCGCCGCGGTGGGGCCCAGAATCGCATCGACGAGCTGGTCGGGGGCGAGCCCCGCCGGCGCACCGAGAGGCAGACCCCCGTCGACGAGGACGAGCCGTGCCACGAGTTCCGGATGCCGCGCGGCGAAGGCGACCGCGACGAACGCTCCCATCGAGTGCGCGACGACGACGACAGGACCCAGGTCGAACGCGGCCGAGACGGCGGCGAGATCAGCCGCATGCGCGGCCATTCCGGCGGGTCCCGCGATCTCATTGCTGCGTCCCCGGCCACGGAGGTCCGGCGCGATGATCCGCACCCCGGGGAGGGATTCGGCGAGGAACTCCCACGCGAGGTGCGAAGAGGTCACGCCGTGGATCGCGAGGATCGTCGGCGCGGCCGGGTCTTCGGCATCCCACACGCCGACGGTGAGGTCGCCCCCCGCGACCGGAACAGCCACCCGGTGGCTCGCGCGCGTCATCGCGCCGTCCAGCCGCCGTCGATCGTGTAGCTCGCTCCCGTCACCATGCCCGCCTTGTGCGACGCGAGCCAGCCCGCGAGGGACGCGACCTCGTCGGCCTCGACAAGACGCTTCACGACGCCCTCGGTCAGCATGATGTCTCGCACGACATCGCTCTCCGCAATGCCGTGCACCTTCGCCTGGTCGGCGATCTGCTTCTCGACGAGCGGCGTCCGCACGTAGGCAGGGTTGATGCAGTTGCTCGTGACGCCGTGCGGACCGCCCTCGAGGGCCGTCACCTTCGACAGTCCTTCGAGCGCGTGCTTCGCCGACACGTACGCCGACTTGAACGCGCTCGCCCGCAGGCCGTGGGCGCTCGAGATGTTGATGATGCGACCCCAGCTGCGCTCGTACATCTTGGGCAGCGCCGCTCGGATGAGCAGAAACGGCGACTCGACCATCAGCCGGTGCATGAAGCGCCAGCGCTCAGGGTCGAACTCCTCGATCGGGGCCACGGTCTGGACGCCAGCGTTGTTGACCAGGATGTCGACATCGAGTGCGAGATCCTCCTGAGCAGCGGTGTCGGAGAGATCGACGACCCATGCCTCGCCGCCGAGCTCGTCTGCGACGGCGGCTGCCGCCTCTCCATTGAAATCGGCCACGATCACGTGTGCGCCGCGCGAAGCGAACTCGTGGGCGCACGCGAGGCCGATTCCGCTCGCTCCCCCGGTCACGAGGGCGCGGTGCCCGGCCAGGTCCTGCTCAGTCATGGGAACCTCCCGAAGTGCGACGCGGCTCGAGCGCGTTGCGGATGAATCTCGTCATGTGGTCGATGACCGCCTCCGGCATGGCACTCGGCGGGTTGTCCTGCTCGTCGCGCTCCCAGAGCAGATAGCGCATACCGATGAGCTCACCGGCGCCCATGAGGGCCCACGCGGTGACTTCGGGGTCGAGCGCCTCGTCGACGTCGCCCTCTCGTTGCGCCGCGCGCAGACCCGCCTCGTATCCGTCCACGATCCGCGTGTAGTGCAAGCGCAGCATCTCGGGCGAGACGAACTCGGCCTCCCGGACGACGCGATAGAGCGCCGGGTGGGCGGCCGTGAACCGGAAGAAGCCCTCGAATCCGGCGCGCTCGGCCTCGATGCGTCCTGACGCTCCGGCCATCGCCTCGCTCATCGAGTGGCGCACCCGCCTGTTGAGGTCGACGACGAGCTCTTCGAAGATCTGCTGCTTGCTGTCGAAGTAGAGGTAGAACGTTCCGAGACCGATGCCCGCGCGCTCTGTGATCTTCACGATGGATGCCTCGTGGTAGCCGAGGCCCGCGAAGACCTCCTCGGCCGCTTCGAGGAGCTTGCGCCT
>QFPD01000404.1 GCA_003248845.1 Microbacterium sp.
ACCGCCGGCGCCGCCGCGCGAGCCGTTCCGCGCACTCGCGCTCGCCGACTGACATCGCCGCCCGCGCCGTGCGGGTCGACGCGCCGCCTTGGTTGACGTAGATCAACGACCGGTGTAACGTTGCCCAGTCTCAACGGTTGATTTCCATCAACCATTGCCGATCGGCAGCGCCGCCACCGTCGTATCGCCCCACCCTCGAAGGACTCCCATGTCAGCCATGTCTTCCGACGGCACCGTGAAGCCCCGCATGAACCATCGCCAGGTACTCGAAGCCCTTTCCGGCCTCATCCTCGGCATGTTCGTGTCGATGCTCGCCTCCACAGTCGTCTCCACGTCACTCCCGGTCATCATCCACGACCTCGACGGCAACCAGACCGCCTTCACGTGGGTCGTCACCGCAACTCTCCTCACTACCGCGATCTCGACCCCCGTCTGGGGCAAGCTCGCCGACCTCACGAATCGCAAGGTGCTCTACCAGCTCGCGATCGTCATCTTCGTGCTGGCGACCGCTGCGGCCGGCTTCTCGACGAACCCCGAAATGCTGATCGCGTTTCGCGCGGTGCAGGGCATCGGCGCCGGCGGCCTCGCCGCACTCAGCCAGGTGCTCATGGCCGACATCATCAGCCCGCGCGAGCGCGGCCGCTACATGGGCCTCTTCGGCGGTGTCATGGCGCTCGCCACGATCGGCGGCCCCCTGCTCGGCGGTGTGATCACGGATGCCTGGGGCTGGCGCTGGAACTTCTTCGTCTCGCTTCCGGTCGCCATCGTCGCGCTCATCCTCGTGCAGGCGACGCTCCACGTCCCCGCACGCCCTCCGAAGAAGACGCGCATCGACTACGTCGGCATCGTGCTCCTCTCGGTCGCAGTCTCGCTGCTGCTCATCTGGGTCACGAACGCCGGCACCACCGTGACGGGCGACTGGGCCGACCTCGCGAACAACAACGACTGGTGGAGCCTGAATACGATCCTCATGGTCGGCGGCTCCACCCTCGCCACCGTGCTGTTCATCGTGGTCGAGCTGCGCTCCGCGGAACCCCTCATCCCGCTGGGCCTCTTCCGCAACCGCACCTTCACTCTGTCGGTCATCGCCTCGATCGCGACCGGCATAGCGATGTTCGGCGCGTCGGTCTTCCTGAGCCAGTACATGCAGCTGGCCCGCGGCGCCACGCCCACCGAGGCCGGCCTCATGACGATCCCGATGATCGGCGGCCTGCTGCTCTCGTCGATCGGCGTGGGGGCCCTCGTCACCAAGTACGGCACGTGGAAGCCCTACCTCGTCGTGGGCTCGGTGCTGCTCATCGCCGGCGC
>QFPD01000183.1 GCA_003248845.1 Microbacterium sp.
CGAACCCGAGACGTCGTCAGGTTACGTCGGGAATACCGCGCCGCCGTGCGCGTTGAGATATAACTGACTATAAGAAACGTGCTCCGGGGTCGGTGAGAATCCGAACCGGCGGTGACAGTCCGCGAGCCCCGTCGCCCGAAAGGCGACGCGGGTCGACCCGGTGGAATTCCGGGACCGACGGTGATGCGGTGCTCTTCCGAGAGGAAGCGGCCCGCGAGTCCGGATGAGAGGCAGCACGGGCGAGACCGTTCGCGGCGCTCGCCGTGCCGATCGCGCATCGCACACCCCGGACACCGACGAAGGACGACGGATGACCGGTGCAGAGCAGGCCGCACGCGACGCGGGTGATCGGCGTGCGATGACGCGCGCGCTCGACCTCGCCCGTCGCGGACCGCGCGGTCTGAATCCTCAGGTGGGCGCCGTGCTCCTCTCTGCCGCCGGGGAGATCATCGCCGAAGGCTGGCACCGCGGCGCCGGTACCCCGCATGCCGAGGTCGATGCGCTCTCGAAGGTGTCGCCGGATGCCGCGCGCGGGGCGACGGCGGTCGTGACCCTCGAGCCGTGCAATCACACCGGCCGCACGGGCCCGTGCGCGCAGGCGCTGATCGACGCCGGCGTCGCGCGCGTCGTCTACGCCGTCGATGACCCCGGCGAGCTCTCGGGCGGGGGCGCCGAGCGCCTGCGTGCCGCGGGCGTCGAGGTGACGCCGCATGTCGGACAAGCCGAAGCCCGGGAACTCCTGGACTCCTGGCTCACGGTGCAGCGACTCGCGCGCCCGCACGTGACGGTGAAGTGGGCCCAGTCGCTCGACGGGCGCGCAGCGGCATCCGACGGGACGAGTCAGTGGATCACGGGACCCGCCGCCCGCGCCGACGTGCACGAGCGCCGCGCGGCGGCCGATGCGATCGTCGTCGGCACCGGAACGCTCCTCGCCGACGACCCGGCGCTCACCGCGCGCCGCCCCGACGGCGCCCTCCACGAGGCGCAGCCGCGACCCGTCGTCGTCGGCACCCGCGCGATCCCGCAGGAGGCTCGCGTGCGCGCTCACCCCCTCCCCTTCATGCAGGACGAGGGCGAAGACCTGCCCGATCTGCTCGCTCGCCTCCGCGAGCTCGGCATCCAGCGCGTCTTCGTCGAAGGGGGGCCGACCCTCGCGTCGTCGTTCCTGCGGGCGGGGCTCGTCGACGAGGTGCTCGTGTACATCGCGCCGACGCTGCTCGGCGGAGACCGCCTCGCGACGGGCGACCTCGGCGTCGGGACGATCGGCGCGCAGCGACGACTGGTCGTGGATGCCTGGCAAGGTCTGGGCGATGACCTGCTCGTCGTCGCGCATCCCGAGCCGCACCGCTCCGCACTGCGCAGCGGGCCAGCGCACAGGGAAGATCGATCGACGGAAGGCGAGGTCTGACATGTTCACCGGGATCATCGAGGAGCGCGGCGAGGTCGTCGCCGCGGAGCCTTCGGGAGAGGGATTTCGGCTCACGATTCGCGGCCCCCTGGCGGTGTCGGATGCCGCGCAGGGAGACTCGATCGCCGTCAGCGGCGTCTGCCTCACGGTGGTCGACCAGGGCGCCGACTGGTTCACCGCCGACGTCATGCGCCAGACGCTCGACGTCACGAGTCTCGCGGGCATCGGACCGGGGACGTCGGTCAACCTCGAGCGCGCGTTGTCGACCCACACGCGCCTGGGCGGGCACATCGTGCAGGGACACGTCGACGGCACCGGCACCGTGGTCGAGGTGCGCCCGGGCGACCAGTGGCGCGTCGTCCGCGTGTCGCTGCCCGCAGAGCTCGCCCCGCTCGTCGTCGACAAAGGATCGATCACCCTCGACGGCGTCTCGCTCACGGTGAGCGC
The DNA here is from genome assembly GCA_003248845.1 of Microbacterium sp. Taxonomy (GTDB): domain Bacteria; phylum Actinomycetota; class Actinomycetes; order Actinomycetales; family Microbacteriaceae; genus Microbacterium. The sequence continues at coordinate 1,856 of QFPD01000183.1, forward strand.
CGTGTCGGATGCCGCGGAGCCGCAGCAGTGGTTCGAGGTGTCCCTCATCCCCGAGACTCTCGAGATCACCACCCTCGGCGAGCGCCGGGTCGGCGACATCGTCAATCTCGAGACCGACATCCTCGCGCGCCATGTGCAGCGTCTTCTCGCCTTCACCACTGCGCCGGCATCACCGGCATCGAACGACACCGAAGGAGGCTCCCGATGAGCCCTTCAGAGGCACCGAGCCTTTCCACCATCCCCGAAGCCCTCGACGCCCTGCGCGCCGGCAAGCCCGTCATCGTCGCCGACGACGAGACCCGCGAGAACGAGGGAGACATCATCCTCTCGGCCGAGCTCGCCACCCCCGAATGGCTCGCGTGGACGATCCGCTGGTCGAGCGGATTCCTCTGCGCGCCGATGCCCGCGGAGTGGGCGGACCGGCTGGACCTGCCGCCGATGGTCGCCGTCAACGAGGACACCCGCGGCACCGCGTACACCGTCAGCGTGGATGCCGCCGACAAGGTGTCGACCGGAATCAGCGCGACCGACCGCTCGCACACTCTGAATGTGCTCGCCGACCCGACATCCACACCCGCCTCCGTGATCCGTCCGGGGCACATCCTGCCCTTGCGCGCCGTCGACGGCGGCGTCCGGGAACGCGCCGGTCACACCGAGGCCGGCGTCGAGCTCATGAAGCTGGCGGGTCTCCAGCCGGTCGCGGCGATCGGCGAGGTTGTCGCCGAGGACGGCTCCATGATGCGCCTGCCCGGCCTGATCGAGATGGGCGAGCGCGAAGGCATCCCGGTCATCACGATCGAGCAGCTCATCGCGCACCTCGACGGCGCCAGCCCCGCCGCCGAACCCGTCGATCGCGCTCCCAAGCGCCGGGTGAGCCTGCGCGCGGAGGCGCACGTGCCGACGTCGCACGGGACCTTCCGCTTCCTCGCGTACAAGGACCGCGTCACAGGCACCGACCACCTCGCGGTCGTCTCCGGCGATCTCACCGAATCCGCCCCGCTCGTGCGCGTGCACTCGGAGTGCCTCACCGGTGAAGCATTCGGCTCCGAGAAGTGCGAGTGCGGTCCTCAGCTCGATGCCGCGCTGGACCGCATCGACAAGGACGGCGGCGTCGTCGTCTACATGCGCGGGCACGAGGGCCGCGGGATCGGGCTCATCAACAAGCTGCGGGCGTACAGCCTGCAGGAGCGCGGGCTCGACACCGTCGACGCGAACCTCGCCCTCGGCCTCCCCGCCGACGCTCGCGACTACGCTGCCGCCGCCGGCATCCTCGCCGACCTCGGCGTCGAGCGCGTGCGCCTGCTGACCAACAACACCGACAAGGTCGCTCAGCTGCGCGAGCTCGGACTCGACATCGTCGAGCAGGTGCCGCTGGTCGTCGGGGTCGGTCCCAACAACCACCAGTACCTCGAGACCAAGCGCGACCGGATGGGCCACATCATCGGTGCCGCCGAGCTCGAGGCGGCACTCGCCCAAGGCACCGACCGCACCCCCCACGGACAGGAGATCGCATGAGCGGCCACGGAGCCCCCGAGACCCACCCCGTCGACGCGGCGGGCCTGCGCGTCGTCATCGTCGCCGGCCAGTGGCATGACGCCATCACCGAAGGCCTCATCGCCGGCGCAGAGCGCGTGCTCGAGGCATCCGGAGCCGACTGGCGGCTCGTCCGCGTGCCGGGCTCGTTCGAGCTGCCCGTCGCCGCGAAGGCGGCACTGGATGCCGGGGCGGACGCGGCGGTCGCACTCGGCGTCATCATCCGGGGTGGCACCCCGCACTTCGAGTTCGTCTCGTCCGCCGCGACCGACGGTCTCACCCGCGTCGCGCTGGACACGGGCAAGCCCGTCGGGTTCGGCGTGCTGACGCTCGACGACGAGCAGCAGGGCATTGACCGCGCGGGACTTCCCGGCTCGAAGGAGGACAAGGGCGCCGAGGCCGCCGATGCGGCGCTGCGCACCGCGCTCCTCCTGCGCGATCTGCGCGGCTGACCCGCGCACGACCCGGACGACCCGTGCCGCCGGTACCGCCGCGCGGGGCGATTTCCGTTCGCGCACCCTCGCCTTCAGATAGGCTGAGGGTATGGAGATCCTGCGCCACGCCGTCGTCCTCGTCCACCTGACCGGTTTCGCGATCCTGTTCGGCGCGTGGGTCGTCGAAGCGATCGGCCAGCGCCGCATCACGCGCGTGATGACCTGGGGCATGGTCATCGCCGCCGTCGCGGGACTCGCCCTCGCCGCGCCGTGGGGCATCGAGTACTCGCTGAACTACACGAAGCTCGGCGTCAAGCTCGTCGTGCTGCTCGCGATCGGCGCGCTCCTCGGCATCGGCACCGGTCGTCAGCGCAAGAGCGGCGCCGCACCCGCGGGGCTGTTCTGGTCGGTCGGCATCCTGACCTTCCTCAACGCCGCCCTCGCGGTTCTCTGGCGCTGAGTCCGGACGTACGGGTTCGGAACGACCTCGGCGCCGAGCGCGTGCGAGCGGCGTAAGATCGTTCTCCGTGCGCCGGGACACCGCCGGCGCCCCCGGTGCCCACATAGCCGTCGCGCCCGTCGCACCACCCCTGCCCCGGACGCCCGCCACCGGTGCGTCCCACGAGGACCGACGACCCGTCATCGTTAGGTAGTTCTTCCCCGTGTCCTCCGCACCCGCGGCGCCCGCCACTCCCGCTGCACCCGCCAACCCGCGCTCTCGCGTCATCACCGCGAGCCTCGTCGGCACCACGATCGAGTTCTACGACTTCTACGTCTACGCGACGGCCGCCGTCCTCGTGTTCCCGATCCTCTTCTTCCCGACCGGGAACGACACGACCGCGCTGCTGTCGTCGTTCGCCGTCTTCGGCGCGGCGATGGTCGCTCGCCCCATCGGCGCCGTCGTGTTCGGACACTTCGGCGACCGCTTCGGCCGCAAGGCGACGCTCGTCGCCTCCCTCCTCACCATGGGGATCGCGACGTTCCTCATCGGATGCCTCCCCACCTTCGGCCAGATCGGCTGGTGGGCGGCGCTGCTGCTGCTCGTCCTGCGCCTGTTCCAGGGATTCGCCCTCGGCGGCGAGTGGTCGGGGGCGGCGCTCG
>QFPD01000405.1 GCA_003248845.1 Microbacterium sp.
GACGTGATGCACGACGCCCGACGGCGACGCCGTCGCCTCGGTGTCGAAGCGTTCCTCGATCCCCTCGAGGCCGTCCCAGAGCCGCACGCCGCGCCCGAGCAGGATCGGGACCACGACGACATGCAGGTGGTCCACGAGGTCCGCCTCGAGGAACGAGCGGACGACGCTCGGACCACCACCCAGGCGCACGTCGGCACCGCGAGCCTCCCTCGTTGCGAGCGCGAGCGCTTCGGTCGGCGACAGATCACGGAAGAGGAAGGTCGTCTCCCCCACGCGCAGATCCGGACGCGGGTGGTGCGTCAGCACGACGACGGGCGTGTGGAACGGCGGCTCCTCACCCCACCATCCCCGCCAGGACTCGTCCTCCCATTCCCCCTGCTGCGGACCGAACTTGCGCCGGCCCATGATCTCGGCGCCGATGCCGTCCCAGGATGCCGCGGCGAAGGCATCGTCGACGCCACGCCTGCCCTCACCGACCGCCTCGGATTCGTGCCCCGACGTCGACACGAACGTGTGCGTCGGAAAGAACCACTGCATGAGCCTGCCGCCAGCGTGTCCGAACGGAGCGTCGAGTGACTGCCCCTCCCCCGTGGCGAACCCGTCCAGGGACACGGCGAGGTTGTGTACTCGGAGTCTGCTCATACGGCCATGATCCCCGACCCACCGGGCACTCGGCTACCCGCGCAGGAGTAGCGTGGACGGGTGCCACTCGATCATCTTCGCGCCGCCTCTGCGACGCCGGGATGGCGCGGCTGGTTCATCTGGGGCGTCGGCGTCACCGCGTACATGCTCGCCGTGGTCAACCGCTCCTCGCTGTCGGCCGTCGGCATCGACACCGCCGAGAGCTTCGGAGCGGATGCCGCGACGCTGTCGATGTTCGCCGTCGTGCAGCTCGCGGTGTACGGCGGCATGCAGATCCCTGTCGGCCTGCTCCTCGACCGGTACGGCGCGCGCCCGATCATGGCGATCGGCATGCTGCTCATGGCTGTCGGTCAGCTCACCCTCGCCCTCTCCCCCAGCGTCGGCGTCGCGATCTTCGCCCGCGTCCTACTCGGGGCGGGCGATGCTGCCGTATTCCCCGGCGTGCTGCGACTGATTGCGACGTGGTTCCCCGCGCAGCGCGGCCCGCTGATGAGTCAACTCACGGGGCTCGTCGGACAATCCGGGCAGCTTCTCGCGCTCGCTCCGCTGGCGGCGCTCCTCCACGCCACGAGCTGGGAGATCGTCTTCGGTGGCATCGCCGCGCTCTGCGTGCTCTTCGCCGTGCTCGTCTACGCGTGCATCCGCAATCATCCGCCGGA
>QFPD01000184.1 GCA_003248845.1 Microbacterium sp.
GCTCGACGCGCTCGTCGGTCGTGACCAGGAGTTCTCGCGCATCGGTGCTCACCCGCTCGACGCTACCGTCGTCGGCTACGCGATTGCTGTGTGTAGGGGATGCCGCGGGCGCTGACGCGGGCAGGGGACAATGGAGGGGTGAGCCCGTCGCCTCTTCTCGTGCGCCTGCGCGCGGAGACGGCGCACCTCGTCACGAGTCTCACGACGTTCGGGCCGTCGATCGGCCGGCGCTGGCCCCTCGCCGTCCAGGCCGGGCTGGCGATGGCCGTGCCGATCGTCGTGCTCGCCCTCGCGGGCCGCTCCGACGTCGCCCTGCTCGCCGCGAGCGGCGCCTTCACGGTCATCTACGGCGGTTGGCTGCGTCCGCGCCAACGCGCCCGGTTCGCGCCGATCATGGCCCTCGTCCTGTTCACGTGCGCTGCCGCGGGCGTCCTCGCGGCGGGTGGCGGCACGATCGTCGTGCTCCTCGGCGCGCTCGTGCTCACCGTCGTCGCGGCGAGCCTCGCCGGATGGTTCTCGCTGGGGCCGCCCGGCCCCGTCTTCTTCGTGCTCGTCTACGGCCTGTCCACGCAGGTCACGGCGATCCGCGACGGCGTCCGCATCGTCGATCCTGGGGTGTACCTCGGCGTCGTCGCGGCATCCTCGGCTTTCGCGTGCCTCCTCGTCGTTCTGCCACTGCTGCTGCCGCGGTACCGTCGCGAGCAGGTGCGCCCCGTGCGCACGCTCTTCCCGCGCCGCTGGGGCGGGGTCGCCCAGACACTCGCCGTCCGCGCGGCGATCGTCGCGATCGTCGGCGTCGGCGCGGCGGTGTTCATCGACCCGGAGCGCTCGTACTGGATCATCTGCGCGGGACTCGCCGTCGTCGGGATGCCGGTGGGGCGCCGTGCGGCGGCGGCACGCGGCATCCATCGCACCGTCGGAACGGTCTTCGGCGCTGTCGTATATCTCGGCCTCGCACTCCTGCCGCTGCCGATCTGGGCGCTCGGGCTGTTGCTCGGCGCGCTGCAGGTCGTGATCGAACTGACCGTGGTGCGGCACTACGCGCTCGCGCTCGTGTTCATCACCCCGCTCGTGCTGCTGCTCATCGGGGCGGCGTCAGGGGAGGGCGCGAACATCACGCTCGCGCTGGAGCGCGTCGTCGACACGATCGTGGGCGCGGCCGTCGGGACCATCGCCGCTCTCGCGGTGCGTCTGCGCGACGAGTAGCCGCGAGGTTTCCGTGTATGCATATACTCGGAAACTAGATACCCGGCGCGTTCGCCGGGCGGACGGGAGACGCGGATGTCGGTACGCCAGAGCCTCTTGGCGATCCTCGATCAGGGGCCCTGCTACGGCTATCAGCTGCGTGCCGAGTTCGACCGGCGCACCGGCGCGACGTGGCCGCTCAACGTCGGTCAGATCTACAACACGCTCGAACGCCTCGAACGCGACGGGCTCGTTGTGAAGGACGACGTCGATGAGCAGGGTCATGTGTACTGGCGGATCACGGATGCCGGCAGGGCGGAGGTCCGTGCGTGGTGGGCCGCCCCCGTCGGACGAGCCGGCGCGCGCGACGAGCTCGCGATCAAACTTGCGATCGCCGCGACGCTGCCGGGGGTGGATGCCGTCGCGGTCGTCCGCGCGCAGGAGTCGGCGTCGCGTGCCGGGCTCGACGAGCTGCGGGCGCGCCGGCATTTCGCAGACGGCTCCCAAGGCCCCGAGACCCCCGAGGGCCCCGAGACCCCCGAGGAACTCGCCGGTGCGCTCATCCTCGATGCGATGGTCTTCGCGGCCGAGGCCGAAGTGCGCTGGCTCGGCCACGTCGCCGAGCGCCTCGCCGCGAGGCCGCGTCACGCGCTCGCCCTCGAGCTCGCGACCGAGAAACCGCGGCGCGGGCGTCCACGTGCGGCGTAGCCTCGGATCATGACAGGTCATCTGATCGACCCGCACCGCCTCGACGCGCTTCTCCAGGGCAACGGCGCAGAGCGCCCGCCCGTCGTCCTCGACGTGCGCTGGCGCCTCGGTGGCCCCGACGGTCACCCCCTCTATCTCGACGGACACGTTCCCGGTGCGGTGTACGTCACTCTCGACCGCGAACTCGCGGCGCACGGCGATCCGACCGAGGGCCGGCATCCGTTGCCCTCCGCAGCGGCATTCCAGGCATCCGTGCGGAGCTGGGGCGTCGACGACGGCGATGTCGTGGTCGTGTACGACGACGACAAGGGCTGGGCCGCCGCGCGCGCGTGGTGGATGCTCACGGATGCCGGGGTCGCCGCGCGCGTGCTCGACGGCGGACTCGCCGCGTGGCGCGCCGCGGGGCTTCCCCTCGAGACCGGCGAGGTCGAGCCCACGCCGGGCGGCGTGACACTGCACCCGGGGCACCGGGCACGGCTCACGACCGACGAAGCCGCTGCGCTCGCCGTTCGTGCGGACGGCACGCTCCTCGACGCGCGCGCCGGCGAGCGCTATCGCGGAGACGTCGAGCCGCTCGATCCGCGCGCGGGACACATCCCCGGTGCGCTCAGTGCGCCCACCATGGACAATCTGAACCCCGACGGCACTCTGCGCTCACCCGCGGAGCTGCGCGCGCGATTCGAGGGGATGGGCCTCGGTGACGGCCCTGTCGGCGTCTATTGCGGTTCCGGCGTGAGCGCCGCCCAGCAAGTGCTTGCGCTCGCCGTCGCCGGCTACGATGCGGCCCTCTACCCCGGCTCGTGGAGCGCGTGGTCGAACCAGCCCGAGCGGCCGGTCGCGACAGGTCCCACGCCCTGACGTCCATAAGAATGGGGGGATGACCTCCACCCCCCGCTCCGGCACTCCGTTCACCCTGCGCGCAGGCGCCTACGAGGCCGAGGTCGCGAGTATCGGCGCTTCGTTGCGCGCCCTGCGCTTCGCGGGACGCGACCTCGTCGTGCCGTTCGGCGTCGACGAGGTGCGTCCCGGCTACCGCGGTGCACTTCTCGCGCCCTGGCCGAACCGCGTGGTCGACGGGCGTTACGCGTTCGCGGGCCGGGAGTTCGAGCTCGCGCTCACGGAACCGAAGCGTGGACACGCGCTGCACGGCCTTGCCGCCTGGCTCGACTTCGCCGTGACCGCGCAGACGGATGCCGCCGTCACCCTCACCGCGGTGATCGAACCCCAGACGGCGTACCCGTGGCGCGTACGCGTCGAGACGACGTATGCCCTCGACGAGACGGGTCTCACGCAGACCGTCCGCGCGGTGAACGAGAGCGACGATGCCGCACCCTTCGGCACCGCCCCGCACCCGTACCTCGTCGCCGGCCCCGGAGCGCTCGACACGTGGACGCTGACGCTCCCCGCCGCCGACGTGCTCGAGGTCACGCCCGATCGTCTCTCGCCGGTGGCGCTCCGCGACGTGGCCACGTTCGACCCGGAGCGCTTCGACTGGCGTGCGTCGGATCCGTCGCGCGTGCTGGGCGCCGTCGAGATCGACCACGCCTACACGGCGCTGGAGCGCTCGCCCGACGGCTTCGCGACGGTGCGACTCAGCGATCCCTCCGGGACGGGCGTCGAGATGACGTGGGATGCCGCGTGCCCCTGGGTGCAGGTGCACACGGCCGATCTCCCGGGCGGCCCCGCACAGCCGTTCCACCGCGCCGGTCTCGCGGTCGAACCGATGACCTGTGCTCCGGATGCCTTCAATGCGGACCGCTACGACTACGACGCCGGACTGATCGTCCTCGCTCCGGGCGCCGAGACGTCGGCATCCTGGCGCATCTCCGCGCTCTGAGCACGGGCGCCCCCGGTGCAGCAGAAAGGCCCCGGAGTACTCTCCGAGGCCCTTCGCGACGCGCCGACAAGATGATGGATGCCGGCGCAAGCCGGTGTTAGTCGTTGTCTCCGCGCAGATCCGCCTTGACCTCATTGCGCTTCTCCACGGAGTCGCGCTCGGCCTCGGCCTTCTTCACCTCGGCATCCGCCTTGATCTCGTCGACCTTGTCGCCGATGCGGTCCTTGGTGTCCTCGAAGCCTTCCTTGATCTTGCGGGCCGCCGTTTCGGCGGTTTCCTTGGCGTCGTCCAGGAATCCCATGGGGCGCTCCTTTCGTCGGAGGGGGAGTGGTTCGCAGACCACGTTAGAGGTGCCCGCCGCGGCGCACAGGGGGTTGCCTGGCCAGGGCCCGCGTGGTATCCGTCTCGTCGACGGCGTGTCGGACGAAGATGCGAATGCGCGTGGCCACAGCGCCCCCTAGCATGAGCGCCATGGACGTTGACAACACCTCGATGGGCGACTGGCAGAACGTCTTCGGCGGCACCGCCGGAACGATCATCGGCCTCGCGTACTACATCCTTCTCGCAATCGCGATGTGGAAGGTCTTCACGAAGGCCGGCTACCCGGGCATTCTCGCGCTCATCCCGATCGTCAACTGGTTCTTCCTCGTGAAGATCGCCGGCTACTCGGCCTGGTGGGGTCTTCTCGCCCTGATCCCGTTCGTGAACATCATCTTCGCGATCATCGTCGCCGTCCGAGTCGGTCGGGCGTTCGATCATGGAGCGGTGTTCTCCTTCTTCCTGCTGTTCCTGATCGCGCCGATCGGCTACTTCATCATCGGCTTCAGCGCCGACCGGTACAGCAAGCCCGCCTGATCGGGCCTGATCAGCGGATCGGGGTCGTGGTGTCGATGGCGTCGCGCAACGGTCGGCGCATCGCCGCCCAGTAGCGCACCGGGGCGAGGCGGGTCAGCACGTCGACCAGACCTGCCTCGCGGCCGACCATCGTGCGCGCCCGACGGCGCACTGTCGCATCGACGATCTTCTCCGCGGCATCCGCCGGCTCGGTGTGGTACATCGCGGCCTGCGCTTGCGCGGCCCGCTGCGCGATGGCGGGATCGATCGCCGCGGCGTACCGCCCGTGCAGGATGATGCCCGTCTTGACGCCGGCAGGGTAGATCGCGCCCACCGAGACGCTC
>QFPD01000185.1 GCA_003248845.1 Microbacterium sp.
GTCGCTCTCAACAACCGCTGGCGCGTCGGGCCGACCCTCCTCGCGCTTCTCAGTGCGATCGTGCCGTACGCGACCATCCCGGCAGAGCGCTGGGCGCACCGCCGCGGGATGCTCGCGGGGGAGTGGCGGACCTCTCCGGATGCCGCGGCATCCGACGCGCGCTGGTACGACGGGCCGCTCGCTTGGTTCCTGCGCCGTCCGTGGGTGCTCTTCCTCGCGCTGCTCGTGCTCGTCGCCGCGATCTTCGCTGTCCTCTTGCTGATCGGCCCTCCCGGAGGACGCAGCTGATGCGTCGGTCGTCAGTCGTAGGGAACCAGCTGCTGCAGCGTCCACCGGTTGCCGTCGGGATCGGCGAACGTCACGAAGCGGCCCCAGTCCTGTTCGTCCACACCCTCAGCCGCGATGCCGAGCTCACGCAACTGGGCGAGTGCGGCATCTGCATCGGCGACGACGACCTGGATCGCATCGAGGGAGCCCGGGGCGAGGGTCGAACCGAGGTTCGTGCCGATCGCGATGGAACACGCCGACCCCGGCGGTGTCAGCTGCACGAACCGCAGCCCCTCATACGGTGTGGTGTCGTGATCGGCGTGGAACCCGATCGACGTATAGAAGTCCTTCGCACGGTCGACGTCTGTGACCGGGACGAAGATGAGCTCGATCTTCCAGTCCATTTTCCTGCCCTTCGCTCGATGGAATCACGGTACGCCGCACCTCGGACATCGCCGCCCGCTCGCTAGCATGTGCCTATGAGTCAGGACGACCCCCGCTTCAGCCCCGTCATCGCGCTCCTCGCGGTGTCGGCGATGTGGGAGGGGCAGCTCTCGTCGATCCTGCGCGACATCGGCATCACGACGCGCAAGTTCGGCCTGCTCGGGCACATCTACGCGGAGCCCGGCATCTCGTTCTCGGAGCTGGCGCGCCGCTCGCACATCACCGTCCAATCGGCGCACACGGCGGTCCGCACACTCGTAGACGACGGGCTCGTCGAAGACGCGACAGCTCATGCCGGCGCCGCGAGCGACCTGCACGTCACACCCAAGGGCGCGAAGATCCTCCGCGACGCGCGCAGTCGCCTGTTCGAGCTCGACGAGGTTCTCGCCGAGCGTCTCCCCGGCGTCGCCGCCTCGCTCGACGGCATCCGTGCGGGAATCGTCTGACGGAGCCGCCCACCGGTCAGCGCCGCGTCGTCACCGTCACGGTGAAGCGCGGGTCGCGTGCGACCTGCCGGGTCGGACCGACGATGCGCTCGAGTGCGGCGCGGTAGCGCAGGGGCGAGCTCCACACGCACCACAGCTCACCGCCGGGGCGCAGGACGCGGGCGGCATCGGCGAACAGCCGCGGCGCGATCTGGTCGGTGACGGCGGCGCCGGAGTGGAACGGCGGATTGAGCGTGATGAGAGACGCCGAGGCATCCGGCCGCTCCTCGAGCGCATCTGCGCGCTCAACGCGCACGCGGTCCTCGACACGATTCGCCCGCATCGTCTCGCACGCTGACGCGACGGCAGAGGACGACGGATCGATCGACACGACGAACGACGACGGATGCCGCGTCGCGAGCCAGGCCCCGATGATGCCGTTGCCGCACGCGAGGTCGAGCCACGGATCGTCCGGGCCGCCACCCGGCAGCACGTCAGGCAGGTGCGAGAGAAGCAACCGGGTGCCGGCATCGATGCTCGTGCCGCCGAACGTGCCGCCGTAGGCGCGCAGCTCGAGGCCGTCGATACGTGCTGCGGCCGGCGTGGGTGCCCGACCGTCGCGGGGTGAGCGTGCGATGAGCACGCGCGACTTCTGCCGCGCATGCGTCACGTCGACGCGCGCGAAGAAGGCGCCGAGCACGTCGTTCATCGCGCGCGTCATGTGCTTGATGCGCCCGCCCGCGAACACCGCGACGTCGGGCGCCGCGCGCTCCGCGATGAGACCCGCGATATCGCGCAGCGCATCGAGCGAGCGCGGCAGACGCATCAGGACGACACGCGCGCCGGTGACGAGTGCGGCGTCGAGTGCGGGCGACGGTGCGACGACGTCGGCCAGACCGAGGCCCGCCGCATTGGCCGCGATCGCGCGCTCGCCCATCAGAGCGTCCTGGTGCACGCGGACGCGGCCTGTGCCGCGTCGGTCCCGGGCGGCGAGATCCCAGGCCGCGCCGAGGGCCAGCGCGCCGTAGGCGTCGCCGATGACGACGACCTCGCCCGCGGCGGCGTCGGCCCGCGCCGAGGCGGACTCGTCGAGGATCAGGCGGTCGGCGGCATCCACCGCCACGAGTCCCGGCGCCTCGATGTCGGGCGTGCGGCGCAGCGCCTCGAACGGAAACGCCGCGAGCGGCTCACCAGGTCGAGGCATCGCCGTCCGCGTAGCGCAGGATCGCATCCGAGGCGACGCATTCGTCACCGATGCGGATGCCGGGGGCCAGGGCGCCGCCGGCGCGCAGCTCGAGCAGTGCGGCGACCGCGCGCCGCCGGAGCTCCCACGGGTCGATCGTGTTGACGTAGACCTTCGTCCCGCCCTCGAAGCCGGCGGGGTTGGAGATGCGCCACTTCAGCACGACGCGCCACGGCATGGGCCAGGGCGCTCCCGGCGGCCGGTAGTGCCACTCCTCGTTCGTCGGGACGAGGGGTCCGGTCGCCGCGTGCAGCGCGTGCACGAGGTCGGAGACGGCGCGCACCCCGGCATCCGAGTGCTCGTGCGGGAGGTTCGCATCGGAGGTCGAGAACACCTCGAACGCCGGGTAGCGGTGCCCGACCCCCGCGAACGCGACCGCGCCGTCGCTCGCAGCGACGACGAGCCGCTCGGCCACCGCGAGGTCGGCGATCTCGCGCTGATACAGGGAACGATCGTGAGCGAGCAGGCGCAGCTCGTGATCGACCTGAGGCCCGTGCTCGTCGATCGCGACGAGCTGCTTGTGCAGGTGCTCGAACGAGGCGCCGGCCGGGCGCAGCCAGTTCTGGAACACGGCGACGTACGCGGCGTGCGGCTGCGCCGCCTGGATCTCGGCGAGAGCGCGGACGGTGAACGCGAAGTATGCGGCATGCTCGTCGGGCGTCAATGTGCCCGACGAGGCGAGCTGATCGTCGGTCGTCGCACCGTCGACGAGGTGCCGGCGCGCGACGATGACATCGTGCGATCCGCCGAGGAGGTCGAGTGCCGCCTCTTCGAGCGAGACCTCCTCGCCGCTCGCCGCAGCGCGGATGGCAGCGAGCTCGGCGATGTGCGCCCGGCCCTCGGGGCTCGACAGATACTCCTGCGCCCATTCGACGACCTCGGCCGGCTGGCGGAAGCCGTGGTTCTCGCGCCAGTACTCGGCCGAGACGATCTCGAAGAGGTTGCCGAACCGGCGGAACTCCGCCACGGTGTCGAAGAGGTGCGCGGCGGACGTGTGACGCTGCTCGGTGAAGTGCGGGCCGACGAGCCGCGACTTCTCCGGCGTCGTCTCCAGGTACCGCGTCGTGCAGAAGGCGCAGAGCCGGTCGGCGTCGTTCGGCGTGACGCGGCGCGGCGTGTCACGCGGCGCCGCGATCGGTCGATTCGCGCGGCCGGGAACCGTCCAGACGCGCGTGCCGGTGAGGGGCCCGACCTGCTTGACAGTGCCGTCGGGCAGTCTTCGGATCGGGGATGGTGCAGCGCCGCTCACCCATCCACCCTATCCATCCGCCACAGCGGAGTAGAGGCCGCAGCGGGCCGGCGCAAGAGGTGAGCGCTCCATCGCCGTGCGCGACAGGATGACATCATGAAGACGATCGCGCGCTGGCTGCTCGCCGGCGGAATGGTGTTCGCGGGCCTCAGCCACCTGTTATGGGCGCGCAAGGAGTTCCAATCCCAGGTGCCCGACCTCGTCACCGAGGTCGTCCCGATCGATAAGGACGGGGTGGTCGTGGCATCCGGCGCCGTCGAGATCATGCTCGGGGCCGCCCTCGTCGTCCTGCCGGGCGAGCGTCGGCGCATCGGCGCGATCCTCGCCGCGTTCTTCGTCGCGGTGTTCCCCGGCAACATCGCCCAGGCGGTCGAGCGGAGATCCGCCTTCACCCTCGACACCGACCGGGCTCGCATCCTGCGGCTCTTCTTCCAGCCGCTCCTCGTGGCGTGGGCGCTCTGGTCGACGCGCGACTGAGGTCAGGTCGCGCCCGGAACGACGAGGGGGTGGATGCCTCGTGGCATCCACCCCCTCGTCTGGTCGCTGCGCGCGTCAGCGCTGCGCGGGCACCTTCACCGTGCCGGTCTCGGCGATGAGGCGCTCGCGGTCGACGCGGTCGACCTCGTGCAGTGAGACGCCCTTCGTCTCGCGCAGCGAGATCACGGCGATGAGCGTGATCGCCGCGGCGATGGCGAGGTACACGGCGACGGGAATGTACGACCCGTACGCCGACAGCAGCGCGGTCGCGATGATCGGCGCGAGCGAACCCGCGACGATCGACGTGACCTGGTACCCGAGCGAAACGCCCGAGTAGCGCATGCGGGTCGGGAACATCTCCGACATGATCGCCGGCTGCGGGGCATACATGAACGAGTGGATGACGAGGCCGAGGCAGATCGCCAGGATGATGATCACCGGATCCTTGGTGTTGAACATCGGGAAGGCGATGAAGCCCCACGCGGCGGCGCCGATGACGCCGATCGCGTAGACGGGCTTGCGGCCGATGCGGTCGGCCAGGCCGCCGACGAGCGGGATCACGATCATGTGCACGATGTGCGCGATGACGAGCATCCCGAGGATCTCTGCGGTGTCCACCTCGAGCGCGATCTTCAGGTAGGTGATCGAGAACGTCACCACGAGGTAGTACATGATGTTCTCCGCGAAGCGCAGGCCCATCGCCGTGAGGACGCCGCGCGGGTACCGCTTCAGCACCTCGAAGACGCCGTAGCGGACCTCGTCCTGCTGCTCGACCTCCTTCTGCGCCTCGACGAAGATCG
>QFPD01000186.1 GCA_003248845.1 Microbacterium sp.
GGGCGCCGGGCGCACGGCGCTCGTGGTGGACGCCGAGGACCGCTTCACCACGATGCTCGCGCATCAGCTGCGCCACCTCGGTTTCGCGGTCGAGATCGCCCCGTGGGACGTCGTGCAGGATGCCGCGATCGACGCCGCCGACGTCGTCGTGGCGGGCCCCGGGCCCGGCGATCCCCGCGACGATGCGAACCCGCGCATCGCACGCATGCGAGACGTCGTCGCGCGTCGGCTGACGTCCGGCCGACCACTGCTGGCGGTGTGCCTCAGCCATCAGATCCTCGCGGACGCGCTCGGCGTCGCGCTCGCGCCTCTCGCCTCACCCCACCAGGGTCTGCAGAAGAGCGTCGACGTGTTCGGGCAGCCCGCCTCGATCGGGTTCTACAACACGTTCACGGCGCGCGTGTCGCCCGGGACGACACAGCTCGGCGACACCGAGATCGCCGCCGACCCGGCATCCGGCGACGTCTATGCACTGCGCGGACCCGCCTACGCCTCGGTGCAGGGGCACCTCGAGTCGATCCTGTCCCGCGACGGACTGGAGACGCTCGAGCGTCTCATCCTGCACGCGTTCGCGCCGACCGCGTCCTGACGGGAGCCGGAGCGGCTCAGCCCAGCAGCTGCACCGGATTGACGATGTCGGCAAGGATCAGCACGCCGCCCATCACGGCGAGCGCGATCACGACGACGAAGGTCACGGGCACGAGCCCCGTCGCGTCGACGGGCCGCGGCGGCGGGCGTCGGAAGAGTTTCGCCCATGCTCGCTTGAGACCGTCCCACAGCGCGACGACGACGTGACCGCCGTCGAGGGGCAGCAGCGGGATCAGGTTGAAGACGAACAGCGCGATGTTCAGCGCCCCGAGGATGCCGAGAAGGCTCGACACCCGGTTGAGTATCGGTGTGTCGGTCGCGGCGACCTCCCCCGCGAGCCGCCCGGCGCCGACGACCGACAGCGGGCTGTTCGGGTCGCGCTGCTGACCGGTGACGAGGTCGACCGCGGTGTCCCAGACGCGGACGGGAAGCTGCCAGATGATCCCGAACACCTGACCGGTCTGCGCGAGCGCGGCCTGTGGCCCGTCCCAGATGGGCTGCGGAACGTACTCGACGGTCGCCGTCATTCCGACGAACCCGACCTCTGCGGTCGTGACCGTGCCGTCCTCTGCCTGCACCTGGCGTTCCGCGAGCATCGGAGTCACCTGCAGCGTCTGGCGCTCCCCCGCGCGTTCGACGACGACGGAGAGGGTCCGGTTCGGCGAGGCCTGAATGATGGCGGATGCCTCGGCGAACGTCGATACCGCGGTGCCGTCGACGGACACGATCTGGTCACCGGGAAGGATCCCCGCCGCCGCCGCCGGCGAGCGCGGATCGTCCGCGCCGCACGTCGTCTGGGTGGAACCGGCGGGCAGCACGCACTCGTTGACCGAGGCGATCGTCGTCGTCGCGGTCTGTAGGCCGATTCCGCTGAAGACGATGCCGAAGAGCACGATCGCGAGCACGAAGTTCATGATCGGCCCGCCGAGCATGATGACGATGCGTTTGTAGACCGGCAGGGCGGAGAAGGTCCCGTCGTCGCTGCCGCCCAGGGTCTCGTCGTTCGCGGCGCGCGCATCCTGGACCATCGCGGAGAAGAAACGTCCGGGCGTGCGTTCCCTCGCCGTCGCCGCGTCCCCGGCGTCGGGAGAGCGCGGATACATGCCTGCCATCGAGATGTAGCCGCCGAGCGGGAGCGCCTTGATCCCGTACTCCGTTTCGCCGAAACGGCGCGACCACAGCGTGGGCCCGAACCCGATCATGTACTTCCCGACACGGACGCCGAAGAGCTTTGCCGGGACGAGGTGCCCGATCTCGTGCAGACCGATGGAGACCGCGAGGCCGACGACCAGCAGCAGGACCCCGATGATGAAGGCGATGACGGTCACAGCAAGCGACGTTACCGCGGGCCGCTTTGCGTTTGCCGTTAGGCTCCTCGTGTGGCACACGGCGGATCGGGCAGAGGACTGCGGGCACTCCGCGGTTCCGCCGCCGCCGCGATCGCCGTCCTTATCGCCTCCACCGCGCACACTCTCTCCGGCGGCGACGCGCCCCCGTTCTGGCTCACCTTCGCGGTCATCGTGCTCGCGGCGCCGATCTGCGTCGCTCTGGTGGGAGCGCGACCCGCCCGTGTGCGCGGACTTCCGCGCCTGGCCGCCGCCGTCATCGCCGCGCAGCTTGCGCTCCATACGGCCTTCGCCTCCGTCGGCGCTGGCGGTCCGCTCGCATCCGTCCGCGGCGACTCCGCAGGGCACCATCGCACCATCGACCTCGGCGCGCTGGTGTCCGTCACCTCTCCCGCGGCGGCGACCATGACCGCAGGTCACGCCGCAGCCGCCGTCCTGACCTTCGTCCTCCTCGCCTGGGGCGAGCGCCTCGTGGCATCGATCGCCCGCGGCATCCGCGAGCTCCTGCGCCGAGCGGTGCCGTATCTGCCTCCTCGGCCCGTCGACCTGCTCCCGGCGGCGGCCCGGCCCGCACCCCACCTGCGGTCGTTCCTCGTGCACTGCGCGCGCCGACGCGGGCCCCCGCGCCCGTCTGCGCTCGCCCTCACCGCCTGACCGGGCTCTCCGGCGGCGGTGCTTCCGCCTCGGCATCCCGCCGTCGTCAGACGACCCTGCACAGAAAAAACCTCATGACCCGTACTCCTTTGCTGACCCGTACCTCTTCGCGCGCGCGTGCGCGCATCCTCGCCGGCGTGATCGCCGGGTCCGCCCTGGTGCTCGCCGCTCCGCTCGCGGCCTCCGCACACGTCCACGTCACCCCCGAGGAATCGACGGCCGGCGGGACGACCCGCCTGTCCTTCTCCCTCAGCCACGGCTGCGAGGACTCCCCCACCACCGCGCTCGTCTTCACGATCCCGGAGGGGATCGACGGGGTCACCCCGGTGCTCGACGGCGCCTGGACCATCCAGCGCACCCTCGGCTCGGACGGCATCCCCACCGCTGTCACGTACACCGCCGTGAGCCCGATCGAATCGGGCGTGTCGGCCACCGTGTCGCTCGACGTCATCTTCGCCTCTTCCGCGTCGGGGACCTCAGTCGCGTTCCCCGTCCTGCAGAAGTGCGTCAGCGGCGAGACCGATTGGTCGCAGGTCGCCGCCGACGGACAGACCGAAGACGATCTCGAGGCGCCGGCTCCCGTCGTCGCCGTCGGTGATGTGGTCGCCGACGGCGGGCACGGGCACGGCGACGACCACGACGAGGCGGAGGCGACGGATGCCGCGTCGCCCGGTCACAGCGACGCCGCCGCGACGACCGACGCGGATCCGGTCGCCCGCTGGCTGAGCGGCGGGGCGCTCGTCGCCGCGCTCGCCGCGCTCGGCGTGGCCCTGTTCGGACGCCGCCGCAGCAGCTGATCCGGCCGGCGTGTTCCGTCGGGCAGGCGACGACATTCGCGCCTCCTGAGGGACCCGATCCGGTCGCGGATTCCAGACGCCCGCGTGCGCTGTGGTCAGTCCACAATGCACGCGGGCGTCTCGCGCGTCCGCTAGGAGGAATCGTGCACGATGTCATTGTGGTCTGACCACAGATCTATCCTGAAGTCACGGCCTCGCGCGAACGGGCGCAGACCGCACGATGACTGAGGAAGCGAATCATGACTACCGTCACCCCCGCCGCTCACGACGCGCAGCCCGCCGCCTGGACTGACTTCACTCCGGGCCCCTGGCAGGACCGGATCGACGTGCGCGACTTCATCCAGCGCAATTACACGCCCTACACGGGCGACGCCGCCTTCCTCGCGGGGCCGACCGCGCGCACGACGCGCATCTGGGACACCCTGTCCGGAATGTTCCCCGAGGAGCGCGCAAAAGGGATCTACGACGTCGACCCGCACACTCCGGCGGGCATCACAGCGCACGGCCCGGGCTACATCCGCGAGGGCGACGAGATCATCGTGGGTCTGCAGACGGATGCCCCCCTCAAACGCGCCATCATGCCCAACGGCGGCTGGCGCATGGTCGAGGGCGCCCTCGAGACCTACGGATACGAAGTCGACCAGACCCTCAAAACCGTCTTCAGCGACTATCGCAAGACCCACAACCAGGGCGTCTTCGACGTCTACCCGCCGAATGTGCGCGCCGCGCGGTCGTCCCACATCATCACCGGACTGCCCGACGCCTACGGCCGCGGGCGCATCATCGGCGACTACCGCCGCGTCGCGCTCTACGGCGTCGACCAGCTCATCGCCGCGAAGAAGATCGACAAGCTGGGTCTTGACACCACGCCGTTCACCGAGCAGATCGCCCGCGAGCGCGAGGAGCACGCCGAGCAGATCCGCGCCCTGCAGGAGCTGAAGCAGATGGCCGCCTCGTACGGCATCGACATCTCGGGCCCCGCGACGACGGCGAAAGAAGCGATCCAGTGGCTGTACTTCGCGTACCTCGGCGCGGTCAAGGAGCAGAACGGCGCGGCGATGTCCCTCGGCCGCACGTCCACCTTCCTCGACGTCTTCATTCAGCGCGACCTCGAGGCGGGCACGCTCACCGAGACCGAGGCGCAGGAGATCATCGACGACTTCGTGATCAAACTGCGGATCGTGCGGTTCCTCCGAACACCCGAATACGACGCGCTGTTCTCCGGCGACCCCACGTGGGTGACCGAGACGATCGGCGGCATGGGAGAGGACGGTCGACCGCTCGTCACGAAGAACTCGTTCCGGTACCTGCAGACGCTCTACAACCTGGGCCCCGCCCCCGAGCCCAACATGACGGTGTTCTGGAGCCCCGACCTGCCCCAGGGCTTCAAGGACTTCTGCGCTCAGGTGTCGATCGACACGTCGGCCGTGCAGTACGAATCCGACGAGATCATCCGCCCGGCCTGGGGCGACGACGCCGCGATCGCCTGCTGCGTGAGCCCGATGCGCGTCGGCAAG
>QFPD01000187.1 GCA_003248845.1 Microbacterium sp.
CCGCGATGGCCTGGAACGGCCAGTGGGACGAGATCGCGCCCGGGCAGTTCTTGTATATGGGATGGGACTCGAAGTACATGCTCACCGACGTCCAGGGCGTGCTCGACGAGGCAGGCTGGGCGAGCGAGGTCTTTGTGAAGTACAGCTACATCGGCGATGCGATGGCGTGAACGGAGCGATGAGATGACGAAGCGCGCACGAACCGAATCCCGGCGGTGGCGGGGCGTGGCGCGTCAAGTGGACACGCTCGACGTGGCCGTCTTCGACGCCGTGGCGCACACGTCGTCTCCGCTGCTGGATGCCACGATGCCGCGACTCACGCGCGCCGCCGACCGATCGGTGCTGTGGATCGCGATCGCGGGCGCGCTCGCGCTCAGCCGACGGCCACGCGCCCGGGCCGCGGCCGTGCGGGGACTCGCCTCGATCGCGGTCACGAGCCTCGTGGCCAACCAGGTCTCCAAGCGTCTCCACCGCCGACCCCGTCCCTCGATCACGCAGGTACCCGCGCAGCGCCTGGCGCATCGTATCCCGACCTCGACGTCGTTCCCGAGCGGGCATTCCGCCAGCGCGATGGCTTTCGCCGCGGGCGCTTCGGCCGAATGGCCTGCGCTGTCCGTTCCGCTGCGGGCGCTCGCCGGACTCGTCGGATTCTCCCGCGTCGCGACGGGCGCGCACTATCCGAGCGATGTCGCCGCCGGCTTCGCTCTCGGTGAGGCGATCGCGTGGCTGACGACCAAGGTCGTCCGGGTCGAACGCACCGACGAGTCGATCGACGGACTCACGGTCCGCGCAGGAGAGCCGAACGTCGACGGCGAGGGCATCACCCTTGTGATCAACCCCCGGTCCTCCTCGGGCCGCGCGGGGAGGATCCTGCCCGCTGTCCGGCGAGCGTTCCCGTGACTGACGGTCGTCGAACTCGGTCGCGACGGCGAAGATTACGGCGCCGCGATCGATGCGGCCGCCGCCTCGTGCCGCATTCTCGCCGTCGCGGGCGGAGACGGAACTGTGCAGCGCGCCGCCGTCGCGGCGATGAACGCGGGCATCCCGCTCGCCGTGCTTCCGGCGGGGACGTTCAATCACTTCGCGAAGGATCTGGGCATGTACCCGCTGCGGACCGCGATCGGCGCCTTGCACGCCGGAACCGTGGCGAAGGTGGACCTCGGCGAGGTCAACGGACGGGTGTTCGTGAACACCGCGAGCGTCGGCGCGTACACCGACTTCGTCGCGATCCGTGAACGCAACGAGAAGCGCATCGGCAAGCCCCTCGCCGCGGTCTTGGCCGCCGTGCGCACTCTCGGCCGCGCGAGAGCGGTACGCGCGCGCTTCCAGGATCTGAACGGTGAAGAGGTCGACGCGAGCTTCAGCCTGCTGTTCATCGGCAACGGCCGCTACGAGCCGCGCGGGTTCGCTCCCGTCCACCGCGCGACGCTCGACGACAACCGACTCGACCTGCGCGTGCTGGGGGTGACGCGTCGAGGTGCGCGCGCACGCGTGCTTTTCGACCTCCTTCGCGGCCGCGTCGATCGCAACCGGAGGTATCAGGAGCACTCGGATGCCGAGTTCGCCTTCGATCTACCCGACGGGCCGTACCGCATCGCGCGCGACGGCGAACTGGGCGAGGAGATCTCGCGCCTGGAGGCGCGCGTGCTGCCGCGTGCCCTCACCGTGATCGCCCCCGCCCGTCGACCCAAGCGCTGACGGGGCGCCAGACCAGCGCGCTGGCGGCCACCCACACCCCGCCGAGGGCGGCGCCGGCGACGACGTCGCTGACGTAGTGCACAGCGAGGGCCACGCGCGCGACGCAGACGGCCAGCGCCAGCGCGCATACCGCGACCGTGATCGCGATGACGACCGCGCGACGACGGCCGCGGTCGGCGACCGTCAGCACGACGACCCCCGCCGCGACGACGGCGGCGAACGCATGCGCGGAGGGGAACGAGGACTGTGCAGCAGCGACGAGCGCTTCGGGCGGTCGCGGCCGCGACACGACCGCCTTGACCGCGACGGGGACGATGCCGCCGATGAGGACCGTCGCAGCGGCCAATGGCACGTGCCAGTCCGCATGCCCCTCCGCGCCGCCGCGGCGCCACCGGGCGATCGCCCAGCCGAGCACGACGACGACGGCGACGACCCGCAGCGCGGTCGGCCCGAGCACGGTCGACACGGTCGCCCACAGCGCCGTCCAGCCGGGGACCGTGTCCCCGGCGCGCCCCGCCGCCACTGCGACCGAGTGATCGATCGCGACCATCGGCATCCAGCCTGCAACGACGCTCACGAGCACCACGACGAACACCGCTCCCGCGGCCACCGCGGTCGCGCAGGCGATCAGGGCATACCGAGACGTGTCAGACTCGGCGATCCGCCGGGACCGCGGCGAGCCGCACCCGGATGGACTTCATCAGCGGCTGATCGCTCTGCGTCGAGTAGTCGGCGGCGCCGATCAGCACGTTGAGTTCGGGCATGTAGCCGGCCGCACTCCCCCGTGGCAGGTTGTATCCGAGCGCACGGAAAGCATGGACCGACCGCTCGCTTCCGTCGCGCGACGTCGCGACGATGTCGACGAGGTCGCCCTCCTGAAGCCCTCGTTCGCGCATGTCCTTGCGATTCATCAGCACCATCTCGCGAATGTTGCGGACGCCGCGGTACCGGTCGTCGTTGGAGTAGATCGTGGTGTTCCACTGGTCATGCGAGCGCATCGTCTGGAGTACGAGCACATTGGAATCGGCGGGGATGACATCCGGAAGCGGCGCGTGCGAAAACTCCGCGCGTCCCGACGGCGTCCGGAAGTCGCGCTCACGTGCGGGCTGCGGAATGCGAAATCCGTAGGGCCGACGGACGAGCTCGTTGAAACCCTCGAACCCCGGCAGCACCTCCGCCATCACATCCCGGATCCGGTCGTAGTCCGCGACGTAGCGGTCCCAGGGTGTGGGACTGTCCGGAAGGGTCGCTTTCGCCATCCCCGCGATGATCGCGGGCTCACTGCGCAGGTGCGGCGACGCGGGGCGGCGCGTGCCGATCGAAAGCTGCACGGAGCTCATCGCATCTTCCGTCGACACGCCCTGCGCGCCCGAGGCCTGCTCATCTCGCTCGGTGCGTCCGAGGCACGGCAGGATCAGCGCCTTCTCCCCGTGTACGAGGTGGCTGCGGTTGAGCTTCGTGCTCACTTGCACCGTCAGGGCGCACTGCCGCAGCCCTTCGGCCGTGAAGACGGGATCGGGGACGGCGCGGGCGAAGTTTCCCCCCATGCCGACGAACACGCGGACGTCGCCGCGGTGCATCGCCGCAAGGGTGTGCACCGTGTCGAGACCGCGTCCGCGGGGCGAGTGGATGCCGCACACCTCGTCGAGGCGGGCGAGGAAGGCCTCGCTCGGGTTGTGGTCGATGCCGCAGCTGCGGTTGCCCTGCACATTGCTGTGCCCGCGCACGGGCGACGGGCCGGTCCCCGGCCGGCCGATGTTTCCGCGGAGCATCAGGAGATTCACGATCTCACGGACGGTGTCGACCCCGTGCTCGTGCTGGCTGACGCCGAGGCACCAGCTGATGACGGTGCGCGCGGCGCCGATGTAGACGTCGGCCGCTCCGCGGATCTGCTCCTCGCTGAGCCCGGACTGGGTGACGAGATCGCTCCACGGCGTGGCCTCGACGAGCGCACGGTACTCGTCGACACCGTGCGTGTAGGCGTCGAGGAACTCCCGGTCGAGCACGGACGGGTCCGATGCGGCGGCCTCGAAGACGGCCTTCGCCATCCCGCGGATGAGCGCAAGATCACCGCCGGGTCGCACCTGCAGGGTGCCGGTCGCGGTGTCCGTCGTCTTGAACCGCGCCATATCGAGGATCTCGTGCGGCACGATCGTGCGCGTCGCGCCCGCTTCGATGAGCGGATTGACGTGGATCACCTGCGCGCCGCGGTCGACCGCTTCGGCGAGACTCGTCAACATGCGGGGAGCGTTGGATGCCGCGTTCACCCCGAGCACGAAGAGGGCATCGCACAGTTCCCAGTCCTCGAGCGACGCCGTGCCCTTGCCCGTCGCGAGCGAGGCATTGAGAGCACGCCCGGAGGCCTCGTGGCACATGTTCGAGCAGTCCGGCAGATTGTTGGTGCCGAACTCGCGCGCCCACAGCTGGTAGAGGAACGTGGCCTCGTTGCTGAGTCGGCCGGACGTGTAGAACGATGCCTGGTCGGGGCTGTCGAGCGCCCGCAGCTCCGCGCCGACGAGGGCGTAGGCGTCCTCCCAGGAGATCGGCACGTAGCGGTCGGTGTCGGCGTCGTAGACCATCGGCTCGGTGAGCCGGCCTTGGTCTTCGAGGTCGAAGTCCGTCCACGACGCGAGCTCGGTGACCGTGTGCGCGGCGAAGAAGGCGCGGTCGACGCGCTTGCGCGTCATCTCCCACGTGACGTGCTTGATGCCGTTCTCGCAGATGTCGAGGGCGACGCCCTTGTCGTCGGGCCAGGCACATCCGGGGCAGTCGAATCCGCGGACCGGGTGGTTCATCGTGAACATGGCGCGGGTGCCGATGACCGGTTCCCTTGTGCGCAGGAGCACCTGCCCCACCGAGAGGACCGCGCCCCAACCGGCGGCGGGGTGGTGGTAGGGCGAACTCGACCAGGGGCGGTCCGTCGCGGGGCCGAAGCCGCCCTGACGAGGCTTGTCGGGCATGAGGCCCAGCGCGGTGCGGCCCGAGTTCGCGGCATCCTGCCCGGTCATCGAAAGTTCCTTCCTGAAGGAGCCGTCGTCACTGCCGACGCGGCAGCGATGCGGGCGTCGAGGTCTTCCTGCGTCGAGCGCAGACGGTCTGCGCGCGCGTAGACGTTCATCGTGTCTCCCCGCAGGAACCCGACGAGAGTGATGCCCGCCCGCTCGGCGAGCTCGACGGCGAGCGACGACGGCGCGGAG
>QFPD01000009.1 GCA_003248845.1 Microbacterium sp.
GAACTTCGCCTTCTACGGCACCGAGCTCACCGGCGTCCCGGTCAACCGCGAGCGCTGGAAGCGCGGCGTGAGCTTCGTCGAGGCGGCGATGGGCGAGGCCGTCGGCAAGGTCTACGTCGAGCGGCACTTCCCGCCGGCGGCGAAAGAGGCGATGGACGAGCTCGTCGCGAACCTCATCGAGGCCTACCGGCAGTCGATCGAAAGCCTCGAGTGGATGACACCGGCGACGCGCGAGCGCGCGCTCGAGAAGCTCGCCGCCTTCACGCCGAAGGTCGGCTTACCCGCGAAGTGGAAGGACTACTCGGCGCTCGAGGTCGACCCGGCCGACCTCATCGGCAACGTCCTGCGTGCGAATGCGTGGGAGCACGACCGGCAGCTCGCCAAGCTCGGCGCCCCGATCGACCGCGACGAGTGGTACATGACCCCGCAGACGGTCAACGCGTACTACAACCCGCTCATGAACGAGATCGTCTTCCCCGCTGCGATCCTGCAGCACCCGTTCTTCGACCTGGAGCGGGATGCCGCGGCGAACTACGGCGGCATCGGGGCGGTCATCGGTCACGAGATCGGCCATGGCTTCGACGATCAGGGGTCGGCATTCGACGGGACCGGCGCGCTGAATGACTGGTGGACCGATGCGGACCGCGCCGCGTTCGAAGAGCGCACGAAGGCTCTCATCGCCCAATACGACGCGCTCGTGCCGCGCGGGCTGAGCGAGGACCACCACGTCAACGGCGCCCTCACTATCGGCGAGAACATCGGCGACCTGGGCGGCCTCGGCATCGCGCTGAAGGCGTACCGCCTGCACCTTGCCGCGACCGGCGAGGGCGCCGGCGCAGAGTCGGATGCCGCGGACGCTGACGGGCCCGTGATCGACGGGTTCACCGGCATCCAGCGACTGCTGCTCAGCTGGGCGCAGATCTGGCAGCAGAAGGGGCGGGATGCCGAGACGATCCGTCTGCTCACGATCGACCCGCACTCGCCGAACGAGTTCCGCTGCAATCAGATCGTGCGCAACGTCGAGGAGTTCTATCGGGCGTTCGACGTCACGGGCGACGACGCCCTCTGGCTCGACGTCGACCAGCGCGTGACGATCTGGTGAGCGAGAGCCTGCGCAGGCGTCACGGCGAAGCCGATGACGACCGCGCGCGCGAGGAGCGCCCACCGTCGTCGCGTGCGGGACGGCGGGCGACCTTCCGCGCAGCCGACCCTCCCGCACCGGCCGGACCGACGACGCTGCGCCGTACGCGTCGGGGCGGTGCGTCCGGTCAGGGCGCAGCGCCGACGAGGTCGTCGCTGCGCGAGCGGTCGTTCCTCGGCACGCTCAAGGCACTCGACGTGCTGTCGTCGTCCGGAGCGCAGGTCTCCGTGCGGGTCGCCGACCTCGACACGGGCGCGGAGGCGCTCACGGGCGACGACCACCTCACCCTGCCGGTCGCGGGTCTCGGGGTCGTGCCGCTGCTGATCGAAGTCGCCGCGCAGATCGAGTTCGGACAGCTCGACCCGCTCGAGATCCTCGACCGGGGATCGACGCCCCCCGTCGGCGTCGCGGGCCTGTGGCAGCATCTCAAGGCGCCCGCACTGCCGGTCGCCGACCTCGCGGTGCTGGCGGCGGCGGCATCCGACGCCACCGCCGCGAACGTGCTTCTGAACCGGGTCGGACTCGCCGCCGTGCGTGCGCGCATGGACGATATCGGCCTGAGCAAGACCGCGCTGATCGATCGGTTCCGCGACGAACGCGGCCCCGACGACGCACCGCAGGTCGCGCTGTCGTCGGCGGGCGAGCTGTCGGCGCTGTTCGCCGCGATCGTCAACGCTCAGATCGTGTCACCCGCTGTCAGCGCCCAGGTCGGCGAGTGGCTGAACCTCAATCAGGACCTCGCCCTCGCGGGCGCGTCGACCGCGCTCGACCCGTTCGCGCACGAGGACGACCGTCACCGCATGCTCTTCGTGAACAAGACCGGCCGCGCCGACGGCATCCGCGCCGAAGCAGGTGTGATCGCGGGACCCGCGGGGGGTGCGGCCTATGCGCTGATCGTCGGGTTCGACGATCTGTCGATCGCCCACCGACTGCGCGCACACGACGCGTTCCGCGCGCTCGGTGCCGACCTCATGGAGTACGCGTTTTGAGCTCCCCGCTGTCGACGGCGGACGGCTCCGCGCGCGCGGTCACCGGAGCGGCGCTCCTGGACGCCGCCTTCGTCGTCGTCTTCGCCGCGATCGGTCGCGCGAGCCACGCGGAGGATGTCCTGGGAGGGCTCGCGGTCACCGCCTGGCCGTTCCTCGTCGCGCTCGCCGCGGGGTGGGCGGTGACCCTCGCCTGGCGGGCCCCCGCGGCCCCGCTGCGGACGGGCTTGCCCGTGTGGGCGCTCACGGTGGTGGGTGGCATGCTGCTGCGCGCGGCGAGTGGTCAGGGTGTCCAGGTCGCGTTCGTCATCGTGGCATCCCTCGTGGTGGGCCTGTTCCTCATCGGGTGGCGCGCGGTCGCTCTGCTCGTGCGGCGCGCACGCTCCCGCCGCCGGGTGTAGCCCGCGCCCGCCGCGCGGCAGGGCGGACGCCCGCCAGGCCCCCGAGCCGCCGAGCGCGCGGTCACGCCGCGATGCGGAACGTGCGGGCGAACCGGTCGAGTAGGACGGCGGGCCCGCGCACGATCTCGACCGCGCCCGCGGCGATGGCGGGCTCCGCCGCCAGTTCGCCGGAGAGCAGTCGACGGATGCCGGTGTCCGCGGCGAACACGAGATCGGCCGGCTCTCCGGCGCCGCGCGCGATCGCGAGCGCCGAGCCGTCGACGCGGATGTCGAGCTCGTCCGCGCCGATCACCGCCGCATAGCGCGTGGGCGGGAGGGATGCCGCGGCATCCCGCTGGAACGCGGAGCGCAGCGTGATCGTCATCGCGTCGGGCGTCACGACCTGGTCGTCGCGGGGTTCGTCCAACGCGCGGAACCCCCAGACGCTGAGCGCCAGCACGACCGGTTCCAGCTCGCGCCCGTACGGGGTGAGCTCGTAGATGACGATGCGCGAACGCGGTGCGCGCCGGATGATCCCCGCGGCCTGCAGCTCCTTCAGCCGCGCGGCGAGGATGTTCGACGGGATGCGCGGAAGGCCCGCGGCGAGCTCACCGTACCGGCGCGGTCCGACGAGGAGGTCGCGCACGAGGAGGAGCGCCCAGCGCTCGCCGACGAGTTCGAGCGCACGCGTGACGCCGCAGTACTGTCCGTACTCCCGTGCCGCCACCTCTCTCAGCCGTCCTGGTCAGGCGCTCGGGTCCGCGTGCGGATCGGTGCCGGCGGCCTCCATGTAGGCGGCGGGTCCCTGCTCGGCGGCGACCGGGTCCATCCAGCCGAAGTCGATGATGTTCCCGTCGGGGTCGGTGACGTTGCGCTGGTACATGAAGCCGTAGTCCGCGGGCGGCTGGGCCTCGCGGCCGCCCGCGGCGAGGCCGCGCTCGACAGCGGCATCCACTTCTTCGCGGCTGTTCACGAAGATGGAGGTGCCGCTCGTCGGGTTCTTCGCGGGGTCGCCGAGCGGCAGGTCGGTGAAGGTCTGGTAGAACTCGCGCGTCACGATCATCGCGTAGCTGTGATCCTTCTCGATCACGACGCAGGCGGCGTTGTGATCCGTGAACGCGGGGTTGATCTCGAAGCCGAGTGCCTCCCAGAACGCTTTCGCGCGGTCGAGGTCCGTCACCGGCATGTTGATGAAGAGCGTGGGCATGGCGACCTCCGGGTCCGTGGGCATCCGATCTGGATGGTGCTCACACTTGCAAAAAACAAGTGCCACGTCAAGAGGCCCGCGCCGGAACGAGCCTCAGAACACGATCGTGTGATTGCCGTGACGGATGATGCGGTCCTGCGCGTGCCACAGCACGGCGCGCGAGAGCACCTGACGCTCGACGTCGGCGCCGCGGCGGGCAAGCTCGGCGGAGGAGTCGGCGTGCGTCACGCGCACGGTGTCCTGCTCGATGATCGGGCCCTCATCGAGGTCCCCCGTGACGTAGTGCGAGGTCGCGCCGATGAGCTTGACGCCGCGCTCCTTCGCCTTGCGATAGGGCTCGGCGCCGATGAACGCGGGCAGGAAGGAGTGGTGGATGTTGATCACCGGCACGCCGAGCTGCTCGAGGAAGTCGGGGGAGAGGATCTGCATGTACCGGGCCAGCACAACGAAGTCGACGTTGCCGATGAGGAGCTTCAGAATCTCCGCCTCCGACGCCGACTTGTCAGGGCCCGGAACCGACGGCACATGAAAGAACGGCACGCCGAAGCTGCGCACGTCCTCGGCCGTCGTCGTGTGGTTCGAGATCACCATCGGGATCGTCACCGGCAGATCGCCGCGGCGGTGGCGCCAGAGGAGGTCCAACAGGCAGTGGTCCTGCTTCGACGCGAGGATCGCCATGCGCTTCGGGATCGACTGATCGGTCAGCGACCACTCGAGCTCGAACTCGTCGAGGGTCGCGGTGATCTCGGCTTCGATAGCCGGGCGGTCGGCAGCGAAGTCGGCCCGGTGGAAGACCACCCGCTGGAAGTACGCGCCGCCGCGGTGATCGTCGGAGAACTGGTCGAACGCGACGATGTTGCCCCCGATGCGCGTGATCATCGCCGAGACGGCGGCGACGATTCCGGGCTTGTCGCTGCCGTGGACGATGAGGCAAGCGTGGTCGGCGGGCAGGTGGGCGGGGTGCACAGGTGGCATCCCTCGATTCTGCCGGATGCCGCGGCATCCCTCGCCCACACTCAGGCGCGGCGCGCGCCTTCGCCGAGCGAGGCGAGCTTCGCCCACGCGAGGTCGGGGTGGATGCGTCCGCCGAGCCCGCAGTCGGTCGAGGCGATGACGCGGTCGCCGCCCACGATGTCGGTGTAGCGGCGGATGCGCTGCGCAACGAGCTCGGGGTGCTCGACGACGTTCGTCGCGTGACTCACGACCCCCGGCACCAGCACGAGGTCGTCCGGCACCGCGGCATCCGCCCAGACGCCGAACTCGTGCTCGTGGCGGACGTTGCCCGCTTCGAAGGAGATCGAGCCGACGTTCGCTCCCAGGATCACCGGGAGGATGTCCTTCAGCTCGACGTCGGTCGTGTGCGGGCCGTGCCACGAGCCCCAGCACAGGTGCAGGCGCACCTGCTCCTTCGGCAGCCCCGCGATCGCGTGATTGATCGCATCGACGCGGATTCGGGTGAACGCCTGGTAGTCGGCGATCGAGGGCTCGGGACTGATCTGGTCGAAGTTCTCGGCGAGCGACGGGTCGTCCAGCTGCAGGATGAGCCCGGCCTCCACGATCGCCCGGTACTCCTCGCGCAGCGCGTCCGCCCAGGCGAAGATGTGCTCCTCGTCGGTCGCGTAGTACTCATTGCGCACGCGTGCGGCCGATCCCGGCGCGATCGCGGTGAGGAAGCCCTGCTCGCCGTCCCGCAGCGCGGCCGTCAGATTCCGGATGTCGGATGCCACGGCATCCTGCCCGCGGTAGACGAGCGGGCCGGTCGTTGTGGGAAAGGCAGTCGCGGTCCTTCCCGTCTCGACCGCGTCGGCGTAGACCGCGGGAAAACGCTGTCGATCGCGACGGTTCAGAAAGCTCGTCAGGCGCACGTGTCCCGGCGAGGACTCGACCGGCGGCTCGTTGAACGCGTTGACCTCGGTGAGGGAGAGTCCGCCGACGCGCTGGAACGAGTAGCTCCACCACGCGCCGTAGTCGACCGCGCCGGTCATCGCCTTGCCGAACTCGCCGTCGCCGACGAGCGTGATCCCCACGTCGCGTTGGCGGGCGACCACATCCGCCACCGCTCGCGCCGTGAGGGCGTCGACCTCGGGTGTCGGTCGCAGGGTGAAGCCGTCGTCCTCGAACGTGCGGGCGCCGTGGGCGTCGATCAGCGCCTGCGTGCGCGGAAGGCTGCCGGATGTCGTGGTCTGAACGGTCATTCGTGTCCTCCGCTGGGCGGGTGCCCGGTCCGCCCGGTCCGCACGAGCCGTGCGGCGAGCCGCTACTCAGCGTACGGAGTCGCGGGCCCCCCGTCCTCGAATATGACGCCGTGCGAAACACCGGCATCCCGTCGCTCACGGGACGCGGGTGAACACGCCGAGTCCGGACGGGTCCGGCACGGCCGGGTACCCGTTGAAGTAGGTGAGCGTGACCCCCGTCACCGCGCCACCCGATCGCGTGAACACCGCCGACGAGAGCGAGCCGACCGGCGCGTTCTCGCCCGTCGGCTCGAACGCCATCGTGTCGCCCTCCCACGGCGTTATCGCGAAGGTGTAGCCGCCGGCCGGTCCGAGCGCGCCCCGAAGCACTCCGTCCTTCTCGGTCACCGTGAAGGTGCCGAAGTAGGGGCTCGAGTAGGTCCCGACGTAGTCGGAGGCCGGGCCCGCCATCGTCGCCCCCGCGGGAGCGGTCTGCCCGGCGAGGTCGCCGACCGGGTGATTGAAGGGCTCCAGCCGGGCGCGGAACGCGTCGACCCAGTCGCGCGTCTGCGTGCCGTACATGACATCGTCGAGGAACGCCTGGTTGATCGCTTCGGGCACCCCGATCGGGGCTCCGTTGGTGAGCACCGTGATGCCGAGGTCGAGATCCGGCACCATCGAGACCGCGGTTCCGGTGCCCATCGAGAACGCGCCGGAGTGGCTCAGCACGACCCGGCCGCCGACGGCGGAGCCCACGTTGATGCCGAAGCCGTAGTGCCCGGGCCGCTGGTCGATCGACGAGTTGTGGGAGTTGATGACCTGCGCTGAGAAGGCCTCCGTGAGCGGGGCCGCGTCGATGAACGGCGCGCCGTCGTGCTGACCGTCCGCGAGCACCATCGCCATCCACTTCGCGACGTCGGTCGCGGTGGATGCCACGCCCCCCGCGGGGGCCTCGGCATCCGCATCGCGGTCGAACAGCGGCTCGAAGTCGTCGTCGCCGAGGCGCGCGTGCTGCACCGCGCGGTCGGCCGCTGCGAGGAACTCGGCGTGCGACGAGGTTGTCGACGTCATGCCGAGCGGGTCGAAGAGCAGCTCCTTCGCGGTCTGCTCCCACGTCTCGCCGCGCGCGGCGGCGATCGCCTCGGCGCCCGTCGTCAGGCCGAAGTTGGAGTACTGGTACGTCGTGCGGAAAGGGGCGAGCGGGATGTACTTCAGGTGGGCGAGGATGTAGTCCCGGTCGAAGCCGAGGTCCTCGAGGTCGTCGCCGCCGCCGGTCGGGATGCCGGTGCGATGCGCGAAGTAGTCGCCGACGGTCGCGTGGGCGGTGACATACGGGTCGCCCATCTCGAACGTGGGCAGCAGGTCGTGTACGGCGCTCGACCATGACAGGTTCGGATCGTCGGTGAGGGCTTTCGCGATCACGGTCGCGGAGATCGGCTTCGACATCGACGCGATCTCGAAAAGCGTGCTGTCGTCGACCTTGTCACCCGTTCGCACGTCTTTCACGCCGAAGGCTCCCGTGTAGACCGTCTTGCCACCCGAAACGACGGCGACCTGTGCCCCGGGGACCTTCGACCGCTCCATGGCGTCCGCGATGTGCTGGGGCAGCTTCTCGAGCGCCGCGGCGATGGCCGATTCGCGATCGGTGTACAGCGCGACGACATCCTGATTCGGTGCGTCGCCGAGATCTATGGGTGTGCTCGGCGCGGCGGACGGGCCCGCGCCGGGCGTGCCGCCCGTGCACGCCGTGGCGCCCGCGGTGATGAGGGCTGCGGCGAGTGCGGCGGCGGCGATCCGTGGCGCGCGCCCCGATCGCGGCTTGCTGGTGATCGACGTCATGGCATCCCCGTTTCTCTCGCCGATGAGGCCAGAGTATTGAGCCCGCCGCGGGGTCCAGAAGGGACCTGGGTCGCGTCGGCCGTCGAAGCGGAGCGGGGTCGGAGCGCCGTGCCTCCGGCCGCCGCGGGCTCATAATTCAGGAGATCTGCGTGCCGCAGCGAGCGATGGCGGCGGAATTCCGGGGGTGCTCGTGAGGGCGGCG
Organism: Microbacterium sp.; assembly: GCA_003248845.1. Classification (GTDB taxonomy): domain Bacteria; phylum Actinomycetota; class Actinomycetes; order Actinomycetales; family Microbacteriaceae; genus Microbacterium. Next base: position 7,930 of record QFPD01000009.1, read on the forward strand.
CACGAATCTCCTGAGTTATGCACCGGCCGGCGCGCACCCGACGGAGGCGAGCGACGCGACCTGGGTCCCGTCAGGCCGTCGCGCGCTCCGAGTAGGTTCGTGCCATGACGTCGCACGGGCCGATCTCGCCGCTCACGAGCCCGACGCCGGCGCGCCTCCGCGGGGTCGGCACGGGGTCGCTCGAGCGCGCGCTGGCGGCAGTCGCGGTACTCGGCCTCGTGCTCGGCGGCACGCAGCTCGGTGTCGGGATCGCGGCGGGCCTCGACATCGGGATGGATCTCGTCATCTGGGCGGTGTGCGCCTTCACCGTGCTGTTCTGGATCTGGCTCGCCGCGGGCATCGTCGCCTGGGCGCGCCGCCCCGGTAACGGCATCGGGCCGCTCCTCGTCGTCGGGAGTGTGGCCGTCTTCCTCGGCGGAATGGCGAACATGCAGGTGCCCGTCCTCGACGTCATCAGCTCGATCTTCGCGACGAGCGTCCTCGCGATCACCGTCCACCTGCTGCACGCCTTCCCCTCCGGCCGCCTCCGCGGGGCGGCGTCGGTCGCGACCGTCGTGACGGCGTACATCCTCGCGATCGGCGGCGACCTCGTGACGACCCTCCTCGCGCAGGCGGGGGCGAGGGGCGGGGTCCCCGGGGCCGATGAGACGGGCCCGGCCGCGCGGATCGATCAGGCCGTCGAGCTCGGTCAGACGATCGTCGGCATCACGGTGATGACGCTCACGGCCGTCATCCTCGCGCGCCGTCTCATCGCAGCCGACCGGCGTCACCGCCGCGTCCTGCTGCCGCTGTTTCTCTACGGCATCCTCGCCGTCCTCCTCATCCCGCTGACGCCGCTCGCCGCGCGCCTGCTCGGCGCGGAGCGCACGGTGAGCGTGGCGATCCAGCTGATCCTCATCGCGGGGCTGCCGATCGCGTTCCTCGTGGGCGTCCTGCGCGGCGGCTTCCGGCGAACCACCGCTCTCGAAGCGTTGAGCGCGTGGCTCGCGATCAGCGGGCCGACGCGACCGGCGGCGCAGCGGGCCCTGGCATCCACACTCGGCGACGACTCGCTGCGGGTCCTCTACTGGTCGGAGTCGGCGGGCGGCTACGTCGACGAGACGGGAACACCCACGCACCGTGCGACGGACGACCCGGCGCGGTCGTGGATCGACGTACGCGTCGACGGTCGGCTCGTCGGCGCGATCGGGTACGACACGCGTCTGACGGGGGATGCCGCTGCCGTGCGCCGCGCCGGCGAAGTGCTCGCGATCGCGATCGACCGCGAGCGTCTCACCGCCGAACTGCTCGCGACGAACGAGGAGCTCGTCCGTTCGCGGCTGCGCCTCGTCGAGACTGCCGTCCGTGAGCGCTCGCGCATCGCTCGCGACCTGCACGACGGACTGCAGGTGCAGCTCGTGCTGCTCGCGCTCCAGGCGCAGACGATCGCCAACTCTGAGGAAGCGACACCGCCCGTGAGCGCGGCCCTCGGGGGCCTCCGCCGGGGGATCGACGAGGCCGCGGCGGACCTTCGCCGGCTCGTCCACGACGTCATCCCGGCGACCCTCATCGAGCAGGGCCTCACCGCCGCGACCGAAGACCTCGTCGATCGCCTCGAGATGCCCGCGACCCTCACCTCCGACATCGATCACGCCGCGCTCTCGCCTGCCACGACCCACACGGCGTACTTCGTCGTCGCCGAAGCGCTCGCCAACGCCGTGAAGCACTCCCGAGCGGAGCGGGTCGAGGTGCGGCTGTCGATCGAGGGCGAGCGCCTGCGCATGGAGGTCGCCGACGACGGGATCGGTGGGGCGCGGCTGGATCGCGGGACGGGGCTCCGTGGGCTGGTCGATCGAGTGGACGTGCTGGGTGGAGCGATCGATGTCGCTTCGCCCGCCGGCAAGGGGACGACTGTGAGGGTGGAGCTGCCGTGCGCGTAGTCATCGCGGAGGATGAGGTGCTGCTGCGCGAGGGCCTCGGGCATGTCCTCGCCGGCGACGGATTCGACGTCGTCGCCGCCGTCGGCACTGCAGCCCAGCTCGAGCGGGAGGTCGCGCGCCACGTTCCGGATCTCGCGATCACCGACATCCGAATGCCGCCCGCGTACACCGATGAGGGACTCGTCGCGGCGCTGCGCATCCGGCATGCCCACCCGACGGTCGGCGTCGTCGTCCTCTCGCAGTACGTCCAGCGCCGCTCCGCGACCGAGCTGCTCGGTCAGGATCGAGGTGGCTTCGGCTACCTGCTGAAGCAGCGCATCGCCGATGTGACGACCTTCACCGCCGATCTCCGGCGCGTCGCCGCGGGCGGCACCGCACTCGACCCCGAGGTCGTGTCGGTCATGGTCACGCGGGCGAGCCGCGGCGACGGGGTCGTCGCGGGACTCACTCCGCGCCAGGTCGACGTGCTCACGCTGATGGCGCAGGGTCGCAGCAACGCCGCGATCGCTGCGACGCTGTTCCTCACCGAGAAGGCGGTCGTGCAGCACACGTCGAACATCTACGACGCGCTCGGGCTGCCGGTGGATGCCGACGACCACCGGCGGGTCCTCGCCGTCATCCGCTATCTGGAGGCCGCCGCGTAGGGTGGGCGCATGAGCGACGTCCCGCCCGGATTCGAGATCCGCCCCCTCGACACGGTCGAGGAGGTCTTCGCGGCATCCGCCCTGCTCGACGAGGTGTGGGGGGACCGCGGAGGGATGCCCCCGAACCTGCTGCGTGCGCTCGCGCACTCCGGCAACTACGCGGTCGGCCTGTACGACACATCGGGCGACGCGGTGCGGATGGTCGGGGTATCTGTCGCGTTCTTCGCGGCGCCCGCCGCGCGGTCGATGCACTCCCACATCACCGGGATCCTCGCGCCCTACCGATCTCAGGGTCTCGGCCGCCTCCTGAAACAGCACCAGCGCGCGTGGGCGTTCGCGCGCGACGTGGGCCACATCACGTGGACGTTCGACCCGCTCGTCGCGCGCAACGCGCACGTCAACCTGCGGGTGCTCGGCGCGCGGGTCACCGAGTATCTCGTCGATCAGTACGGGCCGATGGACGACCTCGTGAACCGCGGCGACGAGTCCGATCGGCTGATGGTGTCGTGGGCGCTCGCCGCCCCGGCATCCGTCCCCGCCGAGCGGGAGGTCGTGACGTCGGTCGCCGTGCCGCACGACATCGAGGCGCTGCGTCGCACCGATCCCGCCGAAGCGTTGGAGTGGCGGTACCGCGTGCGCGATGCATTCGGCGGCCTCAGCGCGGACGGCCTCGTCGTCATCGGGTTCGACGAGCGCGGGTACCTGTTCGGGCGTCGGCCGTGATGGGCGGCGGTGTTCCGGCGGACTGGACGCCGCACCGGCGCGACGACGGGGAGGTCGTCGGATGGATCCGCCCCGATGGCGAGGAGTGGGCGGCGATCGACGTGCTCGGTCGGGAGGTCGCGGCGTCCGTCGACTGGCTGGATGCCGAGGCGGCCCTCGAGAACGCGGGGCTCGCCTTCCTCGCCGATCCGTGGATGCTCGAACGCGACGCCGGTCCGCCGCTGCGCGTGCGGCTCGTCGAGGTGACGACCGAGCGCATCGTCGTGAAGGCGGAGGACTACGGCGACGTGACGAGCGGGACGGAGCGCTTCGTGTTGCCGTGGCCGCTCCCCGCGCGGCTGCGGCCGGTGCGACCGGGCGATCCGGACGGGTTCACGCTCGAGCGGTGACGGCTCGGGCGATCATGCCGGCATCGGTACCAGCATATGCATTGTGCACAATTGAATTGTGTGCAATGCTTTTGATGTGACGACAGCGACTCCCACCCTCGACGACTTCGTGTGCTTCGCCATGTACACCGCCTCGCACGCGACGACGCAGGCGTACCGCGAAGTGCTGAAGCCCTGGAAGATCACCTACCCGCAATACCTCGCGATGATCGTGCTCGCCGCGGGAGAGCGGACCGTCGGCGATCTGGGCGACGAGCTCGGCCTCGACTCGGGCACGTTGTCTCCGCTGCTGCGTCGACTCGAGCAGCGGAGCCTCGTCACGCGGCGCCGCGATGAGGCCGACGAACGCGTCGTGCGCGTCGCGCTCACCGAGGAGGGCACAGCGGTGCACGCCGAGGTGATCGCCGCGGCGGGTTGCCTCGTGCCCGCGTTCGTCGACAGCGGGCGCAGTCGCGCCGACCTCCTCGCCCAGCTCGGCGCGATCACCGAGAACATGCGCGCGCTCGCCGCGGATCTCCGCGCCGCCGCCTGAACCCGGGCTCCGAACGCACTGGCCTCCTCAGCCTCTCCGACCTCCACGAAAGGAACCCCCATGGACATCCTCTACACCGCAGAAGCGCTCGCGACCGGCGGCGGCCGCAACGGCCACGTCCGCACGACCGACGGCATCCTCGACACGGACGTGCGCGTTCCGAAGGAGATGGGCGGCGCCGGCGGCGCGCCCAACCCCGAGCTGCTGTTCGCGGCCGGGTACGCGGCCTGCTTCCACAGCGCCCTGCAGTCCGTCGCACGCGCCCAAAAGGTCGCGATCGACGGATCGAGTGTCGGCTCGCGCGTCGGCATCGGCCCGAACGGGCAGGGCGGGTTCGGTCTCGCCGTGGAGCTCGAGGTGAACATCCCCGACGTGCCGCACGATGTCGCCCAGCAGCTGGCGGATGCCGCCCACCAGGTGTGCCCGTACTCGAACGCCACGCGCGGCAACATCGACGTGACCGTCACCGTCGTCGACGACTGACTCCGCGCACCGCGCGTGCACTTTCTCAGGATGGATGCGCCGCCGCCCGGCCGCGCTCCGCGCCACGGCGCGAGTACGCGGCGCGTAGCGAGGCAGGGCGCCTGAGAAAGTGCGCGCGGGCGTACGCTGAAGCATGCCGATCACCCGCCCCGCCGCGCCGATCACTCTCGACGCGGTGGAGCTGCGGGTGCTGCACCTGCCGCTCGTCTCGCCCTTCACGACCTCGTTCGGCACCGAATCGGTGCGCGAGGTCATCGTGGTCCGTGCCCGCACCGCCGACGGCGACGGCTGGGGCGAGATCGTCACACAGGCCTCGCCGCTGTATTCGAGCGAGTACACGCGCGGAGCGTGGGACGTCGCGCAGCGCTGGCTCATCCCGGCGCTGCTCGACGCGGGCACGCTGAGTCCCGACGATGTCGGTGCGACGCTCGAGCCCTTCGTCGGACACCGCATGGTGAAGGCGGGGCTCGAACTCGCCGTTCTCGACGCCGCACTCCGCGCCGAAGGACGGCCGCTCGGGGAGTACTTGGGCGCGGCGGTCGATCGCGTGCCGAGCGGGGTGTCCGTCGGCATCCAGCAGAGTCCGGCGGCCCTCGTCGATGCCGTCGCCGGGTACCTCGACCAGGGCTACGTGCGGATCAAGATCAAGATCAAGCCGAGCCGCGACGTCACCGACACCGCTGCGGTGCGGGACGCCTTCGGTGCCATCGCGCTGCAGGTCGATGCGAACTCCGCGTACACCCTCGCCGACGCTGACCTGCTCGCCGAGCTCGACCGCTTCGATCTCCTCCTCATCGAGCAGCCTCTGCAGGAAGACGACCTCGTCGACCACGCGACGCTCGCCCGGAGGCTTCGCACCCCCATCTGCCTCGACGAGTCGATCACGTCGCACAAGGCCGCGGCCGACGCACTCGCGCTCGGCTCGGCATCCGTCGTCAACATCAAGGCGGGTCGCGTCGGCGGCTATCTCGAGGCCGTGCGCATCCACGATCTCTGCCGGGATGCGGGGGTGCCGGTCTGGTGCGGCGGCATGCTCGAGACGGGTATCGGGCGCGCGGCGAACGCGGCCCTCGCGGCGCTGCCGGGATTCACCCTGCCCGGCGACGTCTCGGCGTCCGATCGGTTCTACCGCCGCGACATCGTCACTGACCCGATCGTGCTCGAGGACGGATACGTCCGGGTGCCCACGGGGCCGGGTATCGGTGTCGAGATCGACCCGATCGCGCTCGAGGACGCCACGGTAGACCGGGTCGAACTGCGCCGATAGGGCGGCATCGTGTTCGGTATTCAGTCTCCCCGGCGTCGCGCGGGCGGGAATGCCGCGAAAACGGACCATTGGCAGACCGGGAGACTGAATACGGCACGCGCGGCCGCGCTGACGACCGGCCTCTTCCTCGCCGCCGCGACGGCCGGCTGCGCGGCGGGAGCGCCGTCGTCACCCCCGACGGCGCTCCCGCCGGGGGTGACGGTCGCGATCACGCAGCAGCGGTCGGACGTCGCGGCTCGTCAGGTCGAGGTGCAGGTCCACAACGGTGCCGCATCGCCCCTCCTCGTGAGCGAGGTCGCCCTGAACGACCCGCGCTTCGACGGCCCGGCGACGCGCGTCGTCGACCGGACGTCGACCCTCGCGCCCGACGCGACCGTCAACATCCGCGTCCAGCTGCCCGAGGTCGCCTGCGGTGGAGGCGACGACGCCGCATCGACCGTGACGTTCGCGTACGAGCTCGACGGGCGCGCGGGCTCGGCATCGGCCCCCGCGAGCGAGCTCTTCCCCTTCCTCACCGACCTGCACCACCGCGACTGCGTCGCGCAGGCGGTGGATGCCGCGGCATCCGTCGTGTTCGGCGACTTCGCCCCGGCAGCAGCCGGCGCGCCGGGGTCGCTCGACCTCACGATCGCCCCGACGTCGGGCGGAGGGCCGGAGGTCGTGCTGGTCGGCATCCGCGAGACGAATCTCCTCACCTTCACGGGGCTCGCCGACGGCGCTCTGCCGCTCGGTATCGACATCGGTGCGGCCGCGCGTGCGACGCGGACGATTCCACTGCCGCTCGTCCCGGCGCGGTGCGACCCGCACGCCGTGCAGGAGGACAAGCGCGGCACGGTGTTCGCCGTCGACGTCACAGTCGACGGCGAACCCGGTCAGTTCCTGCTCGCGGCCTCGCCCGATCTCCGGGGTCGGTTGCTCACGTGGGTCACGCAGTGGTGCGTCGGGTGAGCATCACGCACTCGGCTCGGCCGCGGGCGCTTCCTGCAGCCCCTGCGCCATGCCGCGGCCGGTCGCCTGCCCCTGGATGACCTGGCGCAGGTCGATGCCCGTCGCCGCCTCGATCGCGTCGAATGAGGCGCGCATGCTGGATGCCGACTCGGCGGCCATGTGCGATGACGCGCCCTCTCCACCGAGAACCGTGATCGAGCCGACCTTGTCGAAGCCGCGGGCGAACTCGGTCATCATGGGCACGAGCGCCTCGAGTGCTCGCTGCGCGAGCAGCGCCTCCTGGTTCTTCGACAGTGCCTCGGCCTCGGCTTCGATCGCCGCCGCGCGGGCCTCGCCGACGAGGCGGACGGCGTCGGCCTCGGCCTGCGCGCGCAGGCGCGTCGCTTCGGCCTCCTGCGCGGCGATCTGCGCGCGCGCCTCGGCCGCCTTGACCTCGCCGTACGCCGCGGCATCCGCCGAACGCTGACGCTCGTACAGCGAGGCGTCGGCCACCTTCTTGATATCGGCGTCGAGCTGCGCCTGCTTGTTCTCGGCGCCCTGCAGGAGCACCGCCTGCTCGCGCTCAGCGCGGGCGAGCGCCTCGGCCTGCTCGGCTTCCGCGCGTGCGCGACCGACCTCGGCGGCGGCCGCGGCGGAGTTCTTGTCGAACGCGGTCTGCTCGACGAGGTTCGCCTCGTCGGTCGCGATCTGGCGGGCGCGCACCTCGCGCGCCGCGTTGATACGGGCGACCTCGGCCTCGCGGCGCACGCGCTCGACCTCGGTCGCGCCGAGGGCGTCGATGTAGCCGTTCTTGTCGGTGACGCCCTGGATCTGGAACGAGTCCAGGATGAGTCCCTGGGCGAGCAGATCGCTCTTGATGCCTTCAGCGATCTGATCGGACAGTTTCTGGCGGTCCTTCATGAGCTGCTCGACCGTGAGCGTGGCGACGACGCCGCGCAGGGCGCCTTCCAGCTGCTCGGTCGTGAACTGCTCGATCGCGCCGTCCTGGCTGAGGAAGCGCTCCGCGGCGCGCCGCACGAACTCGGGGTCGGAGCCGATCTTCACGAGCGCGACGCCCGACACGTTGACGGTGACGCCATTGGATGCCTGGGCGGTCGGCTCCATCTTGATCTGACGCGCGCGCAGCGAGATCATCTCGGCGCGCTGCGTGAGCGGATTGACGAGCGCGCCGCCGCCGGTGATGACGGAGATGCGCGAAGACTCGCCGGACGCGTTCTTCTGGCTCTTGCCGACCACGACGAGCGCCTGGTCGGCCTTCGCGACCTTGTACCAGGCTCGCACCATGATGAGCAGGAAGACGATGAGGATGATGGCGGCAACCACGGCGATCGAGACGATCACCAGGGCACCTCCGGTGGCGAGGATGTCCACGGCACTCCTTCAGAAGGGTTGGTCGGGGGTTCGTCGGGTGGTCCTTCGACCGTATCGGGTCGAGATGCCGGTCCG
>QFPD01000188.1 GCA_003248845.1 Microbacterium sp.
CGCGGCCAGCGCGGGCGCCAGCTTCCACACCCCCATCAGCAGCGGGAAGTTCCACGGGATGATCTGGCCGACCACGCCGAGCGGCTCGTGGAAGTGGTACGCGACGGTGTCCTCGTCGATCTGGCTGAGCGAGCCCTCCTGCGCACGGAGGACACCCGCAAAGTAGCGGAAATGATCGATCGCGAGCGGGATGTCGGCGGCGAGCGTCTCGCGCACGGGCTTGCCGTTCTCCCACGTCTCGGCGACGGCGATCTTCTCGAGGTTCGCCTCCATGCGGTCGGCGATCTTGTTGAGGATGTTGGCGCGGTCGGCGGGCGTCGTCTTCCTCCACGACTCGAACGCCTTCCATGCGACGTCCACGGCACGGTCGATGTCTTCGACGGTGCCGCGACCGACCTCGCAGAACGGCTTGCCGGTCACGGGAGTGATGTTCTCGAAGTACCCCCCCTTGATGGGCTCGACGAACTCTCCGCCGATGTAGTGGCCGTAGCGGGCGCGGTATTCGGCGACCGAGCCGCGCTGTCCGGGGGCGGCGTAGACGCTCGAGACGCCTTCTTCGACGATGGTCATGATGTCTCCTTCGACATTCCTTCGGTGGCGGCAGCAGCGCCGCTTTTCGGATGCCGCAGAAGCTACGCCGCGCAACGTTGCATTCCGTTGCGCGGGTCGGACCGCGTTCCCTCGCGCCGTCAGACGCGGGTGTCGACGGTGCGCGCGAGCGCGACGAAGCGCGGGTCGGATGCCAGGTCGTCGAGCAGCACGGCGCGGCCGGAGCCGTCGGCGAGCGGTATCTGCCAGTTCGGATACTCTCTGTCGGTGCCGGGCTGGTTCTGCGTACGTCTCTCGCCCACGGCATCCACGAGGGCCACTCCGACGAGCTGCGACGGCGTCGCCGTGATGAAGGCGTACAGCGCCGCGATGACCTCCTGCTCGGTCGGCGCGTCACCCAGGAGACCACGCTCGCGGAGGAGTGCGAGCACGGCGGCGCGCTCGGCATCCGCATCGGCGAGCTCCTCCTCGACGGGGCGGGTCAGCAGGCCCAGCCGCGCCCGCAGCGCGACGTGCTCGTCGGCGAGGTAGCCGGCGGTCGGCGGGAGGTCGTGCGTGTTGACCGTCGCCAGGAGACTCCGCCGGTAATGCTCGGGCGGGACGAACCCGTCGCCCTCGCGCTCGAACCACAGCACGCTCGTGCCGAGAACCCCGCGCGCGGCGAGATAGTCGCGCACCCACGGCTCGACGTTGCCGAGGTCTTCGCCGATGAGCACGGCGCCCGCGCGCTGCGCTTCGAGCATCAGCACGCCGATCATCGCCTCGTGGTCGTACCGCACGTAGGTGCCCCCCGCGGGGGACAGTCCCTCGGGGATCCACCACAACCGGAAGAGCCCGATCACATGGTCGATCCGGAGCGCCCCGGCGTGGCGCAGGAGCGTCCGGATCATGTCGCGCAGCGGCGCGTAGCCCGCCTCGGCGAGCGCGCCGGGGAGCCACGGAGGCTGGTTCCAGGTCTGCCCCTGCTGGTTGTACATGTCCGGCGGTGCGCCCACGGCCATGCCCTGCGCGTACATGGGGCGCAGCGACCAGGCATCCGACCCGCGCTGGTGCACGCCCACGGCGAGATCGTGCATGACGCCGATCGCCATGCCGGATGCCACCGCCGCCGCCTGCGCGCGCTCGAGCTGCTGATCGCAGAGCCACTGCAGCCACACGTGGAACGCGACGCGGCCGGCGAGGTCGCGGCGGAGCTCGGCCACAAGCGGGGAGGAGATGTCCCACGCCTCGCTCGGGCGCTCGGCGCCGTCGTAGTGCTCTTCGAGAGCGCACCACAGCGCGAAGTCCTGCAGCGGCTGCCCCTCGCGCGCGGCGAAGGCCGCGAGCTCGGCACGCCGAGAGGCGCTGAGTGGTACGGCGAAGATCGCGTCGAGCGCGGCGCGCTTGGCCGCCCAGACGGCGTCGCGGTCGATGCGGCTCGTCGCGTCGGCATCCATCGCGGCGACAGGGGCGCGGGCGGCCTCGACGAGCGCCCGCTCGGTGGGCGTCAGGTAGGCGACCTCGCGGACGTCCTCCGGCCGCACGTACAGGGGCGCGAGGAAGCGCCGCGTCGCCGGCAGGTAGGGTGACGGCTCGATCGGGCTCGCGACCTCGGCCGCATGGACCGGATTGATGAGCAGGAAGTCCGCACCCTGCGCACCCGCGACCGCGGCGAGGTCGCCGAGATCGGCGAAGTCGCCCATGCCCCACGATGCGCGCGACCGCACCGAGTACAGCTGCGCCATCAGGCCCCACCCGCGATCGCGCCCGGGCCGCGTCGGCGGGTCGGGCATGCGCTCGGGCGTGATGACGAGTGTCGCCGCAGCGGTGCGCGCGGGGTCGCCACCCCCGAACGGCGTCTCGGTCGCGTGCACGGTGTGCCAGCCGAGCGGCAGGTCCGCCGGCACGGGCACCTCCACGCGCCACCGCAGCGCGCCGCCCGCGAGCCGAGCCGACGGGCTCTGCGCGGGGATCGGCAGGCCCCGCGAGGACCCGTCCTCGAGAGTGAGGGTGAGAGCGACGTCGTGGCCGTCGACGACATGGACGACGAGGGGCCGCACGCCGGGCCGCGTGACGCGGGAGGACGGCAGCAGCGCGAGCCACGGCCGCTCGTCCGCGGCGGCGAGCGCGTCGGCGACCTCGGCATCCGTCTCCGCAGCGACGCCCATCGCCGTCAGCACGGCTCGGAGCGTGGGTGCGGGCACGTGGACGCGCTCACCGAAGAACGACCAGTACTCTGTCGCGATGCCGTGCACGTCGGCGAGACGCACGAGCGCCTCCCCGGGAACCTCGGCCGTCGTACCCGGCGTCGGGATGTCTGCGGTCATGTCCACCTCCGTACCGCCATCATGCCAGGCGCGGGTTCCTGCGCAACCTCCCGTGGCCAGCCCCGGCGGCGATCCGCTCACGCCTCGAGCTTCTCGAGCCGCGTCACGAGTGCGGCGCGGCGCGGCGAGCGGACGGGCAGCATCTCCAGGGCGAGGCGGAGCACCTCGGCATCCTGCTGCCCGTCGACCGTATCGGCGTAGGCGAGGAGCACGTCGACGGATGCCTCGGTCAGGAGCGCTTCGCGCAGCGCCAGCCGCACGGTGTCGCGGAACTCCTCGACGCCCGGCGCCGTCGAGTCCGGCAGCACCGGTCCGGGGTACGCGGACAGCGCGACGCGGTGCGCGCCGCGGTCGAGGAGCGAGATCACCTGGTGGGCGTCGGTCTCGAGCTCAGCCGGCAGCCGGTAGGGACGAGACGACGGCACGAGCTGCGGCGCGACGCGCTCGAGCACCTTGCGCAGCCGCACCATCTCGGGACGCAGTGTGCCCTCCCCTGCGTCGGGGCCGTAGACGAGTTCCGTCAGCCGGTCGGCCGACAGTCCCTGCCGATGAACGGCGAGCAGCAGCAGGATCTCGGCGTGCCGTCCGGAGAGCTCGGCGAGTGTCTCGCCGCCGGCCCCCGTCACCTCCAGCAGTCCGCGGTCACGCCCCAGCACCCGCAGCGTCGCCGACTCGGGTGCACGCGGGGCCCGCGCAGCGCGTCGCGCCGATCCGCGACGCACCGGGATGGGTGCCGTCGCCGCGGCACGCGCTCGCAGCCGGGCGACGAGCAGTTCGCCCTCGACGGCGCGTGCCGTGGCATCCACCAAGAGCTGTGCCTGCGGCGTCGCCGCTTCGCTGCCGCCCGTCACGTCGATGACGCCGAGCAGGCGCCGGGTCTCGGGGTCGTGGACGGGCGCGGCCGTGCACGACCACGGGGCGACGAGGCGGTTGAAATGCTCGGCTCCGTGGATCTGCACCGAGCGCCCGAGCGCCAAGGCGGTACCCGGGGCGGACGTGCCGACGACCTCCTCCGACCAGTTCGCCCCCGCGACGAAACCCATGCCGCCCGTGAGGTCGCGCACCCGGCGGTCGCCTTCGACCCACAGCAGCCGGCCGGCCGCATCGCCGACGGCCACGACGACGCCGGCGTCCGACTCGGGCAGCAGCAGCGCACGGATCATGTCCATCGCCCCGGCCAGCGGATGAGCGCTGCGATAGGCCTCGAGCTCTTCTGCGCTCAGGCCGAGCGGCGGCGTGCCATCGGGGCCCACGAGATGGGCGAGGGAGCGGCGCCAGGAGTCCTGCACGATTCCGCGCACTTGGCCCAGTCGCGGGTCGGAGAGATTGCCGCCGACGAACTCGTCGTGCGCGCGCTCGATCATCAGGCGCGAGGTCTCAGGCGAGAGCTCGCGCCGCGACGACCACGACGAGGGCACGGCGACTCCGATCGACAGTGACGGATGCTGTGATTCTAAGTCGGATCGCTCAGCCGCGCGCGGCCCACCAGGCGCGCAGACGCGCCTCCGCGGCATCCGGGCCGATGACCCCCTCGTCGAGCCGCAGATCGAGGAGGAAACGATAGGCCTCGCCGACCTCACGCCCCGGGCCGATGCCGAGGACCTCCTGGATGCGGTTGCCGTCGAGCTCGGGACGCATCGCGTCGAGCTCCTCCTGCGCGGCGAGCTCGGCGATGCGCCGCTCGATGTCGTCGTAGGCGGCGGACAGGCGCGCGGCCTTGCGCTTGTTGCGGGTCGTGACGTCGGCCCGCGTGAGGATGTGCAGGCGCTCGAGCTCCGCGCCCGCATCCCGCACGTAGCGACGGACGGCGGAATCGGTCCAGGCGCCCTCCGAGTAGCCGAAGAACCGCAGATGCTGCTCGACGAGCTGCGTGACCGACGAGATCGTGTCGGTGTCGAAGCGCAGCGCCTGCAGGCGCTTGCGAGCCATCCGCGCACCTTTGAGGTCGTGGTGGTGGAAGCTGACGCCCCCGCCCGGCTCCAG
>QFPD01000189.1 GCA_003248845.1 Microbacterium sp.
AGCGACGGCACGAGCCACACGAGATACTGCGGCGATCCGACCTTGTTCGTGACGATGAAGCCGAGCACGAGCGCGGTCGACAGCGTCGGGAAGAGCGTCACGAAGCGCACCCCGCGGACGGCGGCGACCGCGCCGAGGCCCGCGATGAGAAGCATCGCGACGACCAGCACGGGCGTCATCGCGGCGATCACCGGGTCGATCTCGGTGCCGGTCACCTGGAAGGTGAGCAGGTCGAACGAGTAGGAGACGGAGAAACCCGGGATGCCGAGGAGGGCTCCCCAGAGGTACGGCGTCGCGATCGGAGCCTCCACTTGCAGTCCCCGCGTCGCCTGCTCGGTGACGAAGCCGAACGCGTGCGCGCCGCCTCCCGCGACGACGACCGCGATGATCGTGAGCGCGCTGATCACGAGGGCGCCGCCGATGAGCGCCGCGCGCCGGCGCACCGCGACCACGGCCGCGGCGAGTACGGCGGCCGGCCACACCTTGATCCACGTCGCCGCCGCGAGCAGCAGGGCAGCGGCCCACGGTCGCCCGACGAGCCACAGGCAGGCGAGGACCACGATCGGTACGGTGAAGCCGTCGAGGCGGTACAGCCCGACCGGGCCGACGAGCAGGACGAAGGCGAGCCAGAACCCCGCGGCGACAACGCGACCCGTAGAGCGACCGCGCCCGACGAGCACGGCGAAGGCAACGGCATCCATGAGCGTCACGAGCAGCGCCCAGCCGATCGTGTATCCGGCGATCCAGGCGAACGCGTGCGCGAGCACCATCGGCACGAGGGCGAGCTGCGGATAGACCCAGGCCTCGGCGATGCCGACGATGCCGCGCCCCTCGAGCGCCTGCGTGGACCACGGCTCGTACACCCGATAGACATCGCCCATCGGCTCGTTCGGCAGCGCGAAGCTGAGCCAAGCGACGAACGCGTGGACGAGCACGAAGAGGGTCCACAGCACCGCTCGCCTTGACACGCTCTCCATCCTAGGGAGGCGCGCAGCGGCCACCCGGGGCGGCAACGCGCGGGCCGAGGTGGTCAGCCGCCGAGCAGCGCGCCGATCGTCGCCGGCACCGCGTCGGCGACGTCGAGGGCCGTGATGGGGCCGCCGGCTCGCGCCGCGGAGGCGGCACGCGCCGCATGCCCGTGGACGAGCGCGGCGGTCGCTGCGAGCGGGCCGAGATCCTCGGCATCCAGCGGCCGCCCGGCGGACGCGGCTGCCACGAGCGCGCCGAGGATGCCGCCGAGCACATCGCCCGTGCCGGCCACGGCCAACCACGACGTCGGCGCGTCGACCGTACGGACCGCGCCCGCGGGGGTGGCGACGATCGTGCGCGCCCCCTTCAGCAGCACCGTCACGCCGAGCGCTGCTGCCGTTTCGACCGCAGCGCCCGCGCGGTCGGACGCGCCTCCCCTACCACCGCCGCCCTGGCCGAGCCCCGCGAGTTCGCGCAGTCGCGCGTGCTCGCTCGCGTGCGGGGTGACGACGACGGGCGCCGCTGCGTCGCGTCCGGGAACGAGGTCGAGCGCCCCGGCGTCGACGACGATCGGCGCCTCCCCACCGAAGAGGGCCCGCAGGGCCTCGGTCTCGGTGACAGTGCGGGCGGCGGCATCCGTCCCCGAGCCGACGAGCCACGCCTGAACTCGTCCCGCGCCCGTCACTGTTTCGGGCCGGCGCGCCAGGACGAGATCCTCCGCCCGCGCGGGGCCGATGTAGCGCACCATTCCGGCACCGGTGCGGTGCGCCGCCTCGACCCCGAGCACCGCAGCGCCGGGGTAGCGGTCGGAGCCCGTCCGCACGCCGACGACGCCGCGGGAATACTTGTCGTCGGAGGCGGTTGGTCTCCTCAGGTGCGCCGCCGCATCGGCGGTCGTCCACGCGTGGGTCTCCGGCGTCATGGGCGCCACCCTACCGGCGGGCGACAGAGAGCGCCGCACTCCCCACCCCGACACCCCTGAGGACGTCCGCATGAGCCTGCTGTTCACCCCGATCGACCTCGACGGCCGTACGATCCGCAATCGGCTGTGGGTCGCGCCGATGTGCCAGTATTCCGCACAGGACGGCATACCGAACGACTGGCATCACGTCCACCTCGCGCAGTTCGCCTCCGGCGGCGCGGGCGTCGTCATCGCCGAGGCGACCGCGGTGACGCCCGAGGGGCGCATCTCGCCCGAGGACGTGGGCCTCTGGAACGACGCGCAGCGGGATGCCTGGGCTCCCATCGCCGCGGCCATCCGCGCGCGCGGCGCGCTCCCCGGCATCCAGCTCGCCCACGCGGGCCGCAAGGCGTCGACCTGGTCGCCGTTCGCCGGCCACCGCGGCTCCGTTCCGGAGGCGGATGGCGGTTGGCAGACCGTCGCTCCCTCGGCGGTCGCCTTCGACGGATTCGCCGAGCCGGTCGCGCTCGATCTCGCGGGTATCGACGCCGTGGTCGACGCGTTCGCCGCCGCAGCGGGGCGCGCCGTCGCCGCCGGGTTCGAGATGCTCGAGCTCCACGCCGCGCACGGCTACCTGCTGCACCAGTTCCTCTCGCCGCTGTCCAACCTCCGCGCCGACGAGTACGGCGGATCCCTCGAGAACCGCGCACGCCTCCTGCTGCGCGTCGTGGAGGCCGTCCGCGCCGCGGCCCCGGGCGCTCTCGTGACCGTGCGCTTCTCGGCGACGGACTGGGCCGACGGCGGATGGGACGAGGAGCAGACCGCGACGGTCGCGCGTTGGGCGGCGGAGCGCGGTGCCGCGTTCTTCGACGTCTCGAGCGGCGGCCTCGTCGCCCACCAGAAGATCGTCACGGGCCCCGGCTACCAGGTGCCGCAGGCCACCGCGGTGCGACGGGATGGCGATGTCGTGGTCGGCGCCGTCGGCGAGATCACCTCGGGCCCGCAGGCTGAGGCCGTCCTCGCGGCGGGCGAGGCCGACGTGATCCTCGCGGGCCGCGCGTGGCTGCGCGACCCGCACTTCGGCCTTCGCGCCTCGGTCGAGCTCGGTGAGGGATCCGCCGTCACCTCCACCCTCTGGCCCGTGCAGTACCAGCGCGCGCTCCCCCGCCGCTGATCAGCAGCGGCGAGGGGCGCGTCAGAAGCCGCGGCGCGTCGCGTCGTGCACCTCGCCGACGAGCTCCTCGATGATGTCCTCAAGGAACAGCACGCCGGTCACGGCACCGGTCTCGTCGCGCACCTGCGCGAGGTGGCGGCTCGAGCGCCGCATGAGGGCGAGGGCGTCCTCGAGATCGGTCGACTCGGCCACCGGCACCATGTGGTGGATGCGCTTGGGCTGGATCGGCTCGGCGAGGTTCGCCTCGGCATCCGGCCCCTCGGCCGCGCGCAGCACGTCCTTCAGGTGCACATAGCCGAGGGGTGCGCCCGCACCATCCACAACGACGTAACGCGAGAAGCCGTGCTTCGCGACGGCGCGCTCGATCTCGTCGGGCGTCGTGCGCTCCGGGAGGGTGACGAGCTCGCCGAGCGGGACGGCGACATCCCGCGCCTTCTTGTCGGTGAACTCCACGGCCGCCGTCACGGCACCCGAGGCGTCGTCGAGAACGCCTTCCATGCGCGACTGCGCGACGATCGTCGCGACCTCATCGAGCGTGAACGTGGATGCCGCCTCGTTCTTCGGTTCGACGCGGAAGAGCCGCACGACGTGGTTGGCGATCCAGTTGAGCGCCGCGATGATCGGGTAGAACAGCTTCGAGCACCACACGAGCGGCGTCGCGAGCAGCAGCACCGCGCGGTCGGGCAGCGAGAACGCGAGGTTCTTCGGCACCATCTCGCCGAAGACGACGTGCAGGTACGACACGACCACGAGCGCGATCGCGAACGCGACGCCGCCGATGACCGCTTCGCTCCACCCCGTAAGACCCAGCGGGCCCTCCAGCAGATGGTGGATGGCGGGCTCGGAGACGTTCAGGATCAGGAGCGAACAGATCGTGATGCCGAGCTGGCACGTCGCGAGCATGAGCGTCGCGTGCTCCATGGCGTAGAGCGCCGTCTTCGCGGTCTTCGAGCCCCGCTCGGCGAGCGGCTCGATCTGGGAGCGGCGTGCGGAGATGACGGCGAACTCCGCGCCGACGAAGAACGCGTTGAACGCGAGCAGCACGACCAGCCATGCGATTCCGGCCCAGTCGTTCATCGCCGCTCACCCCCCTTCGCGGTCGAGCGCCCGTCGGCATCGGCGCGCGCGGCGGCATCCAATCCGTCGGGCAGCGGGCGCGGGGTGAACTTCACGCGGTCGACGCGGCGACCGTCCATGCGCGCCACTTCGAGCGTGCCGTCCTCGATCTCGGCGGTGTCGCCGACGACGGGGATCCGCTCGAGCGTCGACATGAGGAATCCCCCGACAGTGTCGTAGACGTCCCCTTCGGGCACGCGGATCCCGGTGCGGTCGAGCACCTCGTCGGGGCGGAGCTCACCCGGGAACACGACAGCATCCGCGAGACGAACGATTCCGGCGCGGGAGCGGTCGTGCTCGTCGAGCACCTCGCCGACGATCTCCTCGACGAGATCTTCGAGCGTGACGACGCCGGCCGTGCCGCCGTACTCGTCGACGACGATCGCCATCTGATACCCCTTCGCGCGCAGCTCCGCCATGACGGCATCCAGGTGCACCGCTTCGGGTACCCGCAGGGGCTCCTCGGCGATCGCAGCGGCGGGGACGTCCCCGCGGCGGTCCCGCGGCACGCTCACCGCCTGCTTGAGGTGTGCGATGCCCGTGATGTCGTCCATCGACTCGTCGTAGACCGGGAACCGGCTGTGCCCCGTGCGGCGCGCGAGCTGGATGACGTCCTCCACGCTGTCGCCGGCGGCGACCGCGTGGATCGACGGGCGCGGCGTCATGACGTCGGCCGTC
>QFPD01000190.1 GCA_003248845.1 Microbacterium sp.
ACGACGACGCGGTCCTCGGGGATGATGCGGATGTAGTTCTGCCGCATCTTGCCCGAGATGGTGGCGAGCACCTTGTGACCGTTGGTCAGTTCGACACGGAACATCGCATTGGGCAGTGCCTCGGACACCGTGCCCTCGATCTCGATGACACCGTCTTTCTTCGCCATAAACTCGCTCACGCTCATTGCAGACCGGCCGGTCTGCGGTGGATGGGATGGTGGTGCCGGAGACACGCCAATGAAGGCGCAAGGCACCAAAGATCCAGTGTACGTGATATGCCGGGTACCGGCAAACCGCGCGCCTACTGGAACAGCGTCGCGAACTGGCCCTTCGCCGGGATGGTGCTGTTGGCGATGGTCTCGCCGTTGACGGCGACCGTCGGGGTGCCGATGCCGCTCGAGCCCGGCGCGATGGGCGTCTTCTCGGTCATCGATGTCACAAACTTCTGGTACGTGCCGTCGGTGACGCACGAGTCGATGCCCTCGACGCCGACGCTCTTCGCGATCTCGAGGATCTGGTCGTCGGTGAGACCGGTGGAGTTCTCAGCCGGCTGGTTCTTGAACATGGCCTGCATGAACGGCACCGCGGCATCCGGGTCGGCCTCGGCGACGCAGTACATCGCGTTCGCTGCGCGCGTCGAGAACGCCGTCCCCTGCGAGTAGCGGTCGAGGATCGCGATGGGGTGGATGTTGAGCGTGATCGTGCCGTTGTTCACGAGGTCGAGGATCTCGTCGCCGTACGTCTGCTCGAACTGATTGCAGATCGGGCACATGAAGTCGATGTAGGTGTCGAGCGTCTGCTCGCCCGAGCCCACGACGACGGCGCCGGTCTCCTGGTTGACGCCCGACCCGCTCGGGGGCGTGCCCGGGTCGGTCGCGGCGTTGTTCATCCACACCACGAGCGCGATCACGAGCGCCACGACGGCGACGACCGCCACGCTCACCCAGATCGCGAACCAGTTCGTCTTGCCCGCTGCTGCCTGTGCCATCGATGCCTCTCCTCGTCGCGGCTTACCGCCGCACGGACTTCTATTCTCGCCCATGCACCCCTATGGATCGCCCGTGAATCCCGCGCGAGAGGCGGCCCTCAGGGGATCGGAACGGGGATCACGCCGTAGGGCGCGAGGTCGGCGGCGCCGCCGTCGTGCGCGGTCAGCACCCAGATTCCGTCCGCGTGCACCGCCACCGAATGCTCCCAGTGGGAACCATCGCTGCCATCGACGGTGGTGACGGTCCAGTCGTCGTCCTCCACGAACGTCGCGTCCGAACCCGACGTCACCATCGGCTCGATCGCGAGGCACAGACCCGGCTTGACCTCGGCGCCGAGATCGGACACCCGGTAGTTGAACACCGTCGGCCCCTCGTGCATCTTGCGGCCGATGCCGTGCCCGACGTAGTCGCGCAGGATGCCGTACTCCGCCCCGTCCGCAGCCTCGGCCCGCTCGATGAAGCCCTGCACGGCGTCGCCGATCTCACCCACCCGGCGGGCCGACGCGAGCGCGGCGATGCCGGCCCAGAGCGACCCGCGGGTCACCTCGGAGAGCCGCTCTCGGCGCGCGATCACCGTCGGGTCCACAGCCGGGGCATCCCCCGGCACGACGACCGTGATCGCCGAATCACCGTTCCAGCCCTCGAACTGGGCACCCGCGTCGATCGACACGATGTCACCCGCGGCGAGCACGCGCGCGCCGGGGATGCCGTGCACCACCTGGTCGTTCACCGACACGCACGTCGTGTGCCGGTAGCCGCGCACGAGCTGGAAGTTCGACTCCGCACCCCGCGCCACGATGACGGCGGATGCCGCGGCATCCAGCTCCTCCGTCGTCACGCCCGGAGCGATGAGAGCGCGTACGGCGTCGAGTGCGGCCGCCGTGATGAGACCGGGCTCGACCATCGCCCGCAGCTGAGCGGGCGTCTTGTAGAGCGAACGGCGGAACGCCACGATCAGGCGACGATGCCGCGCGCCGCGAGAGCCACGATGATGCGTTCGAACACCTCGTCGAGACTGCCGACGCCGTCGATCTCATCCACCACACCGCGCTCGCGATAGACGTCGAGAATCGGAGCGGTCTCGGACTCGTAGATCGACAGTCGCTTCGCGATCGACTCGTCGTTGTCGTCGGCACGGCCCTGCTCGCGCGCGCGCAGGGCGATGCGGCGGATCGACTCGTCGCGCGGCACGCTCAACTCGATGACGGCCGTGAGCTGCTCGCCACGCTCATCCAGGAACGCGTCGAGGTCGCCGACCTGACCGAGGTTGCGCGGGTAGCCGTCGAGCAGGAACCCGCCCGCGGCGTCGTCCTGCGCGAGGCGGTCGCGCACGATCGCGCCGGTCAGTGCATCGGGCACGAGGTCGCCGGCGTCGATGATCGCCTTGACTTCGAGGCCGAGGGGCGTGCCCTCCTTGACGTTCGCGCGGAAGACGTCTCCCGTCGAGACGGCCGGGATGCGGAACGCGCCGGCGATGCGCTCGCCCTGCGTGCCCTTGCCCGAGCCCTGCGGTCCGATGATGAGGAGGCGGGGCGCGGTCATCGCAGGAGCCCTTCGTAGTGACGCTGCTGCAGCTGCGCGTCGATCTGCTTCACGGTCTCGAGACCGACGCCCACGATGATCAGGATCGAGGCGCCCCCGAACGGGAAGTTGGAGTTGGCGCTGACCGTCGCGAGCGCGATGAGCGGCAGCAGGGCGATGAGACCGAGGTAGATCGAGCCCGGCAGCGTGATCCGCGTCAGTACGTAGTCGAGGTACTCGGCGGTCGGCCGTCCGGCACGGATGCCGGGGATGAAGCCGCCGTACTTCTTCATGTTGTCCGCGACCTCGACCGGGTTGAATGTGATCGCGACGTAGAAGTACGTGAACCCGACGATGAGGAGGAAGTACAGCAGCATGTAGAGCGGGTGATCGCCCTTCGTCAGGTACGACTGGATCCACGTCACCCATCCCGGGATGTTGCCATCGGCATCCGGCGTCTGGTTGAACTGCGCGATGAGGGCGGGGATGTACAGCAGCGACGAGGCGAAGATGACGGGCACGACGCCGGCCATGTTGACCTTGATCGGAATGTAGGTGTTCGTGCCGCCGAGCGTGCGACGGCCCACCATGCGCTTGGCGTACTGCACCGGGATGCGGCGCTGCGACTGCTCGACGAACACGACGAGTGCGACGACGACGATCGACACGGCGAGGACGAGCAGGAACACCTCGAAGCTGCGCGCCTGGGCGATCGCCCACATCGCCGCCGGGAAGGTCGCGGCGATCGACGTGAAGATGAGGATCGACATGCCGTTGCCGACGCCACGCTCGGTGACCAACTCGGCGAACCACATGATGAGTCCGGTGCCGGCGGTCAGCGTGATGATCATGAGCAGCTGCGCCCACCACGCGTCATTGGTGAGGAGGCTGTTGCACGACGCGATCGAAGTGGTGCCGAAGAGCTGGCCCGATCGCGCGACCGTGACGAGGGTCGTCGACTGCAGGAGTGCGAGTGCGATCGTGAGGTACCGGGTGTACTGCGTGAGCTTGGCCTGGCCGGCCTGCCCTTCCTTGTACAGCGTTTCGAAGTGCGGGATGACGACGCGCAGCAGCTGCACGATGATCGTCGCGGTGATGTACGGCATGACGCCGAGCGCGAAGATCGACAGCTGCAGCAGGGCGCCGCCGGAGAACAGGTTGACGAGGGAGAGCAGCCCCTCGCTCGCCGAGCCCGTCTGCTGAAGGCAGTCCTGGACGTTCGGATAGCTCACGAACGGCGTCGGGACGTGCGCGCCGAGACGGTAGATGGCGATGATGCCCAGAGTGAAGGCGATCTTCCGCCGGAGATCCGGCGTGCGGAAGACCCGCGCGATGGCGCTGAACAAGGATTTCCTCCAGAGGTGTGGCGGCATCCGGCCGCCTGGGGCAGGGACACCGCCTACCAGAGTACGGCAACAGGGGCCGGAGGACTGTTCTCGAGCGAGTCGAGAGACCCTCCGGCCCCTGCCGTGGACTTACTTGATCGAGCCGCCGGCGGCGACGATCTTCTGCTCGGCCGAACCCGAGACCTTGTCGACGGACACGGTCAGCTTGACCGAGATGTCGCCGGTGCCGAGCACCTTGACCTTCTCGTTCTTGCGGACGGCGCCCTTGGCGACGAGGTCGCTGACGGTGACGTCACCGCCCTTCGGGTAGAGCTCCGCGAGCTTGTCGAGGTTGACCACCTGGTACTCGACGCGGAACGGGTTCTTGAACCCGCGCAGCTTCGGCGTACGCATGTGGAGGGGCATCTGCCCACCCTCGAACCCGACCTTGACCTGGTAGCGGGCCTTCGTACCCTTGGTACCGCGACCAGCGGTCTTACCCTTCGAGCCCTCACCGCGACCCACGCGGGTCTTGGCGGTGTTGGCACCCGGGACGGGACGCAGGTGGTGCACCTTCAGGACACCGGGGCGCGAGACCTCGGCATCCTTCCCCTGAGCAGCCTTCGCCGCGGCCGGCTTCTTCGCAGCAGCGGGCTTGGTCTCCGCAGCCGGCTTCTTCGCAGCAGCAGGCTTGCGCGCAGCGGTCTTCTTCTCGGCGACCTCTTCGGTCACCTTCTCAGCCTTCTCGGCCATCAGTCGATCTCCTCAACCTTCACGAGGTGAGCGACGGTCTTGATGTAGCCGCGCGTCTGCGCGTCATCCGGACGAACGACGGAGTCGTTGATCCGCTTCAGACCGAGCGAACGCAGCGTGTCACGCTGGTTCTGCTTCTCGCTCACCTTGGACTTGACCTGGGTCACCTTGAGACGGGCAGCCATCAGGCACCAACCTTCTGCGCCTTCGCGGCCTCGGAAAGCTGTTCGAACGTGGC
>QFPD01000191.1 GCA_003248845.1 Microbacterium sp.
GCGCGGGTCGACGGCGAGCTTCAGCGCGACCTCGACGGTGGAGTCGAACTTGGTCGAGCCGGTCTCCTTCGCGAGGTTCACCGCCTCGGTCGACGTGTAGAACTTGTCGCGGTCGATCTTTGCCGCGGCAGCTTCGTAAACCTTGGACTTAGCCATGTCGTTCTCCCCCTCAGTCCTCGACCGTGATGCCCATGGAACGGGCGGTGCCGGCGATGATCAGCGAGGCGGCCTCGATGTCGTTCGCGTTCAGGTCGGGCATCTTCGTCTCGGCGATCTGGCGGACCTGATCCTTGGTGAGCTTCGCGACCTTGACGGTGTGCGGGGTCTTGGAGCCCTTCGCGACGCCGGCAGCCTTCTTGATGAGCTCCGCCGCGGGCGGGGTCTTCAGGATGAACGTGAAGCTGCGGTCCTCGTAGACGGTGATCTCCACCGGGATGACGTTGCCGCGCTGCGACTCCGTCGCGGCGTTGTACGCCTTGCAGAACTCCATGATGTTGACGCCATGCTGACCGAGCGCGGGGCCGATCGGCGGCGCCGGGTTGGCAGCACCGGCGTTGATCTGAAGCTTGATCAGGCCGGTCACCTTCTTCTTCGGTGCCATTCTCTTTCCTTTCGTCGAGTGGATGCCGAGGCACCCCTCTCCCGCAGATCCGGCGGTTCCGGACAGCGGTATGCCCACGGACACGCGGGCAACCTGTCGAGTCTACGACAGGAGTCTGTGTTACTGCTTGGTGACCTGGTCGAAAGACAGCTCGACAGGCGTCTCGCGCTCGAAGAGCGAGACGAGCACCGTGAGCTTGCCGCGCTGCGCGTCGATCTCGCTGATCGAGCCGGGGAGCCCGGCGAACGAGCCTTCCTTGATCGTGATGGTCTCACCGATCTCGAAGTCGACCTCGGTGATGACGGCGCGCGCCTGCGTGGCGGAGCCCTTCGCGGCGCCCTTGGCGGGAGCGGCCTCGGTCACCTGGACGAGCGACTTGAGCATGTTGAACGCCTCTTCGAAGCGCAGCGGCGTCGGGTTGTGGGCGTTGCCCACGAAGCCGGTGACACCGGGAGTGTGCCGCACGACCGACCAGGTGTCCTCGTTGAGCTCCATGCGCACCAGCACGTAGCCGGGGATGCGCACGCGGTTGACCATCTTGCGCTGGCCGTTCTTGATCTCGACGACGTCCTCCATCGGGACCTCGACCTGGTAGATGTCCTCTTCGACCTCGAGCGAGTTCTTGCGCTGCTCGATGTTGGCCTTCACCTTGCGCTCGAAGCCTGCGTAGGAGTGGATGACGTACCACTTGCCCGGAAGCGAACGCAGTTCGGCACGGAACGCGTCGTAGGGGTCCTCGGCCGCGCCGTCCTCGTCTGCTTCGACGTCATCGACGAGATCGGCGGCACCGCTCACCTCGGCGACGAAGTCCTCGTCGAGAGCGGGCGCATCCGGCTCGCCGTTGACGTCGGGACCGTCGTAGGGCGTCACGTCGTCGGCGGCCGCCGCGGCGGCCTCGGCCTCCTCCTCGGCAAGCGAATCGTTCAGCACTTCCGCTGCCGCCTCGGCCTCGGCGGCCTCGTCGATCTCCAATGCGTCGTTCACGATGGCGTCTGCCTCCGGGTCGTCGATGTCGATGTCCTCGTCGTCGCCGGCATCCTCGTCGTCATCGTCCACGACGTGGACGGCGAGGTGCTCGGCGGGAGCCGACGAGAGCTCCTCCGCGGCGAGGATGTTGCCCTCCTGGGCCTCGTCGTCCTCGCTGGACTGCTCTGCGGCGGTCGCCCAGTCGGCGTCGTCGGTGTACTTCTCAGGCACGTGGATTCTCTTCCATCGGGGGTGGGGCGCAGCGGCTGGGATGCGTGCGCTCAGCGCGTGACGCCGAAGACGACGTTCACCACCCAGGTGAAGAGCAAGTCGAGGCTGTACACGATCGCCATCATGACGACGACGAAGCCCAGCACGACCAAGGTGTACTTGACGAGCTCCTGCCGGGTCGGCGTGACGACCTTGCGGAGCTCCGCGAACACCTGGCGGATGAAGAGGGCGATCCGCTGGAAGAAGTTCAGCTTCTTCTCACGGGGCGCGCCGCCCGCGGGGACGACTTCGCCGTGCGCCTCTTCCTGGACCATGTACCCACCCATGCGAACTGCTCGGACTGCTTCCGCGCCAGCGTCTGCTGGCGCGCTCTGTCAACGAAACGCTGACGCGCAGGGCGGACAGGAATCGAACCTGCAACCTGCGGTTTTGGAGACCGCTGCTCTGCCAATTGAGCTACCGCCCTAGAGACCGGGGCCTCAGGGAAGAAGTCTGCGATCCTCGCTCGCCCGCCGATCGAATCGGAGGCATGGCGAAAGAATGCAGACTTCAACTGCACTGTCCAGTGTACGTCATGGGCCTGAGGCACGCGAACCGAGGGCTCGCGAACCCGACGGCGCTTCAGTACTCCTGGATGCCGTAGCGATCGGGCTCCTCGCCGCGGACGAACTCACGCCCCGAGAGGGATGCAGCGACGATACGCACGTAGTTGTACTTCACAGTGGGGATCCACGGTTCGAGCGGGAGCAGATCCGCCGCCGCGACCTCGTCCGGGGTGTCGAGCCGGTGCGCCGTGCCGCGCACGACGACACTCCAGGCATCCGTCGCCGTGTACTCGTCGACCTCGAAGAGCACCTCGTCGTTGATCGTCACTTCGGTGAGCTTGCTGCCCTCCGCTGTGCGGAAGACAAGAGTCTCGCGGTCGACTGTGTAGTTCACCGGGAAGATGTCCAGGACGTCCCCGACGCGCGTCACGAGGCGCCCGAGCTGCTGCTCGGAGAGACGATCCCAGCATTCACGGTCGCTGAGCAGGGTGACGGGGCCGGCGGAGTTCTCCATGACCCCATCCTGGCGCGCCGGCTGGCGAGGCGATAGCCCCGCCAGCCGGGAAATTCCCGCGTCAGCGCGGCGCTCAGCCGGCGACGCGGATCAGCTTCTTGTTGACGAACTCGTCGGCGGCGAGAAGACCCATCTCACGACCCGTGCCGGAGCGCTTCACCCCGCCGAAGGGAAGCTCGGGAGAATCGGCGAGGACGATGTTGACGTAGACCATGCCGGCGTCGATCTTGTCGGCGATGCGCTCCGCCTGTGCAGGGTCGGTCGTGAACACGTACGAGCCGAGTCCGAACGACGTGCCGTTCGCAACCTCGACCGCCTCGTCCTCGCCCGAGACCTTGAAGACCATGCCGACCGGTCCGAAGAACTCCTCGCGGTAGGCGTCCATCTCGGGCGTCACGCCCGTGATCACGGTGCCGGGGTAGTACGCCCCGTCCCGGACGCCTCCGGTCACCACGGTCGCGCCCTGGGCGACCGCGCGATCGACCTGCTCGGCAAGGCGCTCCGCCGCCGCGAGCGACGAGAGCGGCCCGAGGACGGTGTCCTCCGCGAACGGGTCGCCGACCTTGGCATCCGCCATCGCCGCCGTGAACTTCTCGACGAACGGGTCGTAAAGGTCTTCGGCGACGATGAACCGCTTCGCAGCGTTGCAGGACTGACCGTTGTTGTCGAGACGCGCCTCGACGGCCATCTGCACCGCGCCGTCGAGATCGTCGGTGGAGAGCAGGATGAACGGGTCCGATCCGCCGAGCTCGAGTGCGACCTTCTTGAGGTTGCGGCCCGCGATCTCGGCGACCGCCGCCCCCGCACGCTCGGAACCGGTGACCGACACGCCCTGCACGCGCGGGTCGGCGATGACGGTGGCCGACTGCTCGTTCGTCAGGCGAACGTCGACATAGGCACCCTCGGGGAACCCGGCATCGAGGTACATCTGCGCGATCGCGGCCGCCGACTCGGGGCACTGCGGCGCATGCTTGAGCAGGATCGTGTTCCCGATCGCCAGGTTGGGAGCGGCGAACCGGGCCACCTGGTAGTACGGGAAGTTCCAGGGCATGATGCCCAGCAGCACGCCGAGCGGCGCCCGGCGGATCACGGCGGAACCCTCCGCGAGGAGGTCGATCGGAGTGTCGGCCGTGATCTTGTCGATGTTGTCGGCGTAGTACTCCGTGATGTCGGCGGCGAAGTCGACCTCGCCTTCGGCCGCGGCGAGCGGCTTGCCCATCTCGCGCACGATGATCGCCGCAAGCTCGTCGCGGCGCTCGCGGTGGAGCTCCGCGACCCGGCGGATGAGCGCAGCGCGCTCAGCCGGGCTCGACGTGCGCCCCCACGTGCGGAACGCGTGGTCGGCGGAGGCGATCGCCGACTCCACCTCGGCGTCGGTCGCG
This sequence comes from Microbacterium sp., assembly GCA_003248845.1. Classification (GTDB taxonomy): domain Bacteria; phylum Actinomycetota; class Actinomycetes; order Actinomycetales; family Microbacteriaceae; genus Microbacterium. Next base: position 4,240 of record QFPD01000191.1, read on the forward strand.
GTCGGATACGTGGCGAGGGTCTCCCCCGTGGCGGGGTTCGTGACGGCGTAGTCGCTCATGGTGTCCTCTTCTCGATATCGATCGTGCGGCCCGGTCAGGACGCCGGGATCAGCGTGTACTTCGTGGACAGGTACTCGTGGATGCCCTCGAGCCCGCCCTCGCGGCCCATTCCGGACTGCTTGACGCCGCCGAACGGGGCGGCGGCATTCGAGACGACGCCGACGTTCAGGCCCATCATGCCGGTCTCCAGCCGGTCGATCATGCGGTGCCCGCGGGCGAGGTCCTGCGTGAAGACGTACGAGACGAGCCCGTACTCGGTGTCGTTCGCAAGACGCACCGCGTCGTCCTCGGTGTCGAAGGTCGCGATCGCGAGCACCGGCCCGAAGATCTCCTCACGCAGGATGTCGCTGCCCGCCGCCACCTCGGTGATGACGGTCGGCTCGAAGAAGGTGCCGGGGCCGTCGATCGCCGATCCGCCGGCGAAGCCGACAGCCTCAACGACGCGGAGTCCAAGTCGGCCGAGGTCGGCGCCCAC
>QFPD01000192.1 GCA_003248845.1 Microbacterium sp.
GGCGCGCATGTCGGCGAAGACGAGGTACTCGAGCAGCAGGAAGTTGCCGATGATCGTGACTTCGCTCGCGATGATCGCGGCAGGCAGGTAGTCCATGCCGAGGCGGATGAGCCCCCACATGATGACGAGGTTCGCGATCGCGCCGACGCCGCCGACGAGCGCGAACGCCGACATGCGGCCGAAGCGGAGCATCGCGAGCTGCGTGAGGAAGCGCATGCCCTGCGCGAAGCTGGCCTTCGACTCGCCCGCATAGCGCGATGCGAACGCGAACGGCACCTCGCCGATGCGCAGCTGCCGGCGCGCGAGGATCTCGAGCAGGATCTTGAAGCCCCGGGGGCGGAGGTCGCTGAGCTCGACCGCGTCGCGGTCGACGAGGAAGAAGCCCGTCATCGGGTCGGTCGTGCCGTGGAGCTTGCGCGGGAACATCGACTTGGTGAGGAGCGTCGACGCGCGCGAGACGGCGGTGCGGGTCGCGTTGGCGAGGCCGCCTGCGGTGCCGCCGGCGACGTAGCGGGATGCCACGACGATGTCGACATCGCCGACGGCGGCGCGGTCGAGCATGCGGGGAATGTCCTCCGGCGGGTGCTGCAGGTCGCCGTCCATCACGAGGCACCACCGGGAGTCCGCGGCGTGGAAGCCGTCGACGACGGCGCCGCCGAGTCCCGCGGTCGGGTTGTCACGGTGGATGAGGCGCACGGGGAAGTCCGCGGCATCCGCCGCCTGCCGAATGAGATCCGGGGTGTTGTCGGTCGAATCGTCGACGAAGAGGATCTCGAACGAGCGGCCGTGAAGCGCCGCGCCGACGCGGCGGACGAGCTCTGCCACATTGGGACCTTCGTTGAAGGTCGGAACGATGACGGTGAGATCCATGGGGGCTGCTCGCGTTTCGACGGCGGAGTGGGACTCCTCAGCGTAGCGAGGGGCACCTGCGCCTGTCCCGAGTGTGGTCTGTCAGTTCCCTATGTGCTAGCGATGCGTCATGTCCGGCTCATCGCACGTTCATCGGGGTGTCATCCGATGAGCCTCTTCACGTCGGGCACGCCCATGCCGTAGTTGATGCGGATGCACGGGAGCGTCATCTTGTCGGAGCCGATCTCGACGTAGCCCTGCTCGATCGTGCGGGCCATGTCGAAGCCCGCCATCTTCAGGCCCTCGTGCGAGCGTTCGTCGTTGTGGCCGTAGGGGTAGGCCATGATCTCGTGCGAAGCGGGTGCGCTCACACCGATCGTCTGGAGGGCGGCGGCGGAGGCCTCCATGTCGGCTGCGATCTCTTCGGGAGAGAGGTTCACCATCTGCCCCTTGCCGTTGGCGCCGGCGGTGTGCATGTTGTTGGTGTGCGAGCGGGGCAGCACGAATCTGTTCTGCTGCGCGACGCCGTCGCCGGTGATGTCGAAGGATGTCACCATGAGCTGCAGCTGCTCGTTGATCGGCGAGGCCATCGTGAGCCAGGTCGGGTCGGCGTCGTCGTCGGTGATGATGACGGAGTGGTCAGGCAGGTACAGCGCGCCGTCGATGAACGCGCTGAGCTCGTCCCACGTCGGCAGGTAGAAGGCCGAGTCTTTGATGTACTGCATCGTGGCGCGGTAGTCCTCGATGTAGGAGTAGTTGCCGCGGAGCCAGCCGTCTTCGCCGCCGGGCTTGTCGGTGAACTGGTGGTACATCATGATCGGGATCCGCGCGCCGACCGCTGCGGCGGCCGCCGCCGTCGTCCACGCGCCGTAGAGCGTCGTCTGCTGATCTGTGCACGAGACCAGGTCGGAGCCGTTGATGCGGACGGCGGGGCTGGATGCGCCGGTGGTCGGGTCGGCGGATGCCGCGGCGGCCGCGGCCGCGTCGGCGTACCAGCCCGCGAAGGCGCGTCCGTCGGCGCGGGGGATCGGCAGCCGGTCGTAGAGACGATCCTGGATCTGCAGCTGCGGGTCGATCGTCGTCCCGTCGAGCACGAACGACACCGCGCACGCACCGGGTGTGGCGGCGTTGTCCTGCAGGAGCTTCTCGGCCGCGGTCAGCGGTGTGGGTGTCGGCGTCGGGGTCTGGGCGTCGGACGGGGTCTGCGTCGAGGCATCCGTCGTCGTCCCTGCCGTGCCGCAGGCCGACAGCGTCGTTGCGGCGACGACGACGAGCGCCGCCCACGCGGTCCGCCTCCACGGCGTGAGGTGTCCGCGACGTGTGCCCATGTTCTTCCCCCGGTTCGCGGCGCATGCGGGCGCCGCGCTCATCATAGGGGGCGGACGCGACGAATGTCCGTCAGGCCGGGGGTTCTCCGCGGGGCGTTGATCCAGGATGCCTCATCGGGAGCGCCCGTGCCCCGCCGCGCCGATCAGGGGACGAGGACGATCTTTCCCGGGTGGGTCGCGGCGCACAGGGCATCGACGGCGCGCGCCGCCTCCGCGAACGCGTACGTCGCGGAGCGGGTCGAGCGGAGGGTGCCGCCCCCGAGGGCGTCGGCGAGGGCGGCGATGTCATCGCCGTTGGTCGTCGCCACGAGCGTGGTGGCCTTCAGCCCCCTCGTGAACGGGGCCTGCAGGGACCGCGACAGGGGGCCGAGCACGGGGCCGCCGTTCTCGGCACCGCCGAGGACGAGCCGTCCGCCCGGGGTGATGACCCGCCGCCAGCGGGTGAGGGGGAGGCCTCCGGCGAAGTCGAGGACGGCGTCGAAGCGCCGTGGAGTGCGGCCAGGATCGGTGGGGTCGGTCGTCGCGTAGTCGATGACCTCGTGGGCGCCGAGGTCGCGCACGAATGCCGCCTTCGCGGCGCTGCAGACGGCGGTGACGTGGGCGCCGCGCGCTGCCGCGAGCTGCACGGCGTACGAACCGACGCCGCCGCCCGCGCCCGTGATGGCGACCGATCGCCCCTCGATGTCACCCGCCGCGCGGAGGGCCTGAAGGGCCGTGTAGCCCGACATCGGCACCGCCGCCGCCTGCTCGAAGCTCGTCGCCGGCGGGAGGGGCTGCAGGAGGTCGGCGTTCGCGGCGGCGCGCTCCGCCCACGATCCCTTCGCCGAACCGAAGACCGCGTCGCCGACGGCGAACCGTGTGACGCCTTCGCCGACGGCAATCACGATGCCCGCGACATCCTGCCCCAGCACCGGTCGTTTCGGGCGGCGGATGCCGAGGGCGAGGCGTGCGACGCTCGGCCGCCCCGCCATGAGGTGCCATTCGGCCATGTTCACGCCGGTCGCGGCGACGTCGATGATGACGTGGCCCGGCTCGAGGGCGGGTTCGGGGACGTCTTCGACGTGGAGGACGGAGGTGTCGCCGTACTCCCGGCGGACGACTGCTCTCATTTCGGGGTCTCCTGATCGTGGGGGTTCGGGCCGTACTGGAAGACGTCGTCGAGGCCCATGCCGAAGACCTGGGCGATCTGGAACGCCACCTCGAGCGAGGGCGAGTACTTGCCCTGCTCGATCGCGTTGACGGTCTGTCGGGTGACGCCGATGCGGTCGGCGAGGTCGGCTTGCGTCATCTCGCCAGACGCGGCGCGGAGGGCGCGGATGCGATTGCTCACCCGGGTCGGTTTGACCACGTCAGAACCCCCTGCGATAGATGACGATCTTCGTGGTCGTCTCGAGAATCGCGGCGAGCACGAAGCCGAGGTAGAGCGTGTTGGCGATCAGGACGTGCGGCGCATCGACGAAGCACAGGATGAGCGCGCCGATGCCGCCGATGACGATCAAAGAATTGCCGACGCGCGAGCCGGCCCAGCCGATCTCGCGGTCGCGCCGGTCGATCATGGTCGCTCCGCGTCGCATCGAGCCGCCGCTCGCCATGCCGATCAGGATGCCGGCGACGATGCCCGCCACGATTCCGCCGCCGATCGCCCACACCATCGGCCACATGTAGGTGTCCGGGTCGAGAGGGCCGTCGCCGACGAGGAACGCCATGACGAGGTATGCCGCGTAGCCGAGCACGGCGATGATGCCGAGCGACCACGTGTTCTTCTCTTCGTACGACATGAGCCCTCCTCCGTGTGTCAAGTTTTCTTGACATGGATACGGTAGGGCAGGTGACTGGGGCGTGTCAAGAATATTTGACAAGCACGGTTGAAGCGCGGTCGTGATCGCGGGCTCTCGTGCCACGATCGGTCCATGGCCTTCACGATCCGAGCTCCCCGCGCGGCCGACGCGCCGGTCATCGCCGACCTTCACGTCGCGACGTGGAAGGAGGCGTACGCGCATCTGCTCCCCGCGGACTACTTCTCGGAGGAGTACGTCGCGCGACGGCACCGGATGTGGCAGCACGTGTTGGCCGACCCGCGAGAGGACATGACGATCCGGGTGGCGGAGGTCGACGGTGCCATCGTCGGGTTCGCGTGGGTGGGGCCCGGCGAGGGACGCGAGGGCGAGGTGCCCCCACGCGATCGCCTGCTGTACGCGATCTACGTTCTGACGGCGCAGTACGGGTCGGGTGTCGGTCAGGCGTTGCTCGACGAGGTGCTCGGCACCGAACCCGCGATGCTGTGGGTCGCGAAGGAGAACCCGCGGGCGACGGCGTTCTACCTGCGCAACGGGTTCCGGTTCGACGGGGTCGAGCAGATCGATCCGCAGGCGCCGCTGATCACCGACGCACGGATGGTGAGGTAGGGCGCCCGTCGGCGTGGTGTCTCAGCGCGCGCGGCGCTCACCGAGGAGGGCGCCGACGTCGCGGCGGCCGCGTTCGGTGCGGCGGTGCGTCTCGATGATGTCGAAGCCGGCGGCATCCAGAGCTGCGCTCAGTTCGTTCGCGGGCCAGCGGTACGCGCGCACGACGGCGTGGTCGAAGG
>QFPD01000406.1 GCA_003248845.1 Microbacterium sp.
CACGCGCGAAGTGCCGCAGGATGCCGAGGCGTGGCGCATCCTCTACACGACGACCGGGATGGACGGGCGCATTCGCGTCGCGAGCGGGCTCGTCACGGTGCCGACGCCGTCGAAGAAACGCGGCCGCGGGCCGTGGCCCGTCATCGATTGGAACCACTCGACCACCGGGTTCGCACAGCACTGCGCGCCGACGCTGCAGGAGCGCCCGTTCTGGTCGGGCGGGCTCTACCCGGTGAAGAAGGTGCTGAAGGAGGGCTGGGCGATCGTCGCGACCGACTACATCGGCCTCGGCACCGACGGCGTGCACCCCTACCTGTTCGGCGAGGCGAGTGCCCGGGCATCCCTCGACGCGGTGCGCGCAGCACGTCAGCTCGAGGAGGCGAACCTCAGCCCCGCGACGGTCGTGTGGGGTCACTCCCAGGGCGGCGGCGCCGCGCTGTGGACCGGCGCTTTCGCGAAGCAGTACGCCCCCGACGTCTGGATCCGCGGCGTCGCCGCGTTCGCGCCGGCGAGCGACCCGCCGGCGCTCGTCGATCACGTGTCCGAAGTCACCGGCGGGCTGATCTTCGCGTCGTACGCTTTCGCGGCCTACTCTGCGATCTACCCGGACATCACCTACGAGCGTCACATTCGACCGGGACTCCAGCCCGTGCTGCGGGCGATGTCGGAGCGATGTCTCACCGATCCGACGATGGCCCTGTCGATCGCGGCGGTGGTCGGCACGAGCCTCGATCCCGACCTCTTCTCGACCGATCCCAGCTTCGGCGAGCTCGGGCGGCGCCTCCGCGAGAGCATGGCGCCGACCGAGATCGGGCCGCCCGTGTTCCTCGGGCAGGGTGCGAGCGACTCGATCGTGCTCCCGTCCATGCAGGATGCCTACGTCGAACGCGTGTGCACCCCCGCCGAGCCCGCAGCGCCCCCCCAGCGGCTGGACTACCGGCGCTATGCCGGGTACGAGCACGCGCAGGTGATGGAGACGTATTCGCCGATGTTCGCCGACGCGATCGCGTGGACGCGCGACCGTTTCGCCGGCGAGTACACGGCTGGAGCGCCCGCCTGCACGACCACCGACGTGGCGTGGAGTCGATGAGAATCCCCACAGAGTTTCGCTGTCGGCTGGCGGCGTCGGGAGCGCGGATTACTGTAGAGGAATGACCGAGAACCCTCCCCGCTCGGGTATCGAGCTGTCCGAGCTGAGCACTGAGATCCGGCCGCAGGACGACCTGTTCCGTCACGTCAACGGCGCGTGGA
>QFPD01000407.1 GCA_003248845.1 Microbacterium sp.
GGCGCCACCAGCAAACGCTTGAACTTCTTCTCGATCGCGTAGCCGCTCAGCTCGTTGAACAGACGGGTGAGGTCGCGGCCGACCTGCTCATCGGCGGTGAACAGCCCGAAGTCCTCGTACAGGCGGCTCGTCTTCGGGTTGTAGTTGCCGGTGCCGATGTGGCTGTAGCTGCGCAGCATCCCGTCTTCTTCGCGGATGACGTGCAGGAGCTTGCAGTGGGTCTTGAGGCCCACCAGGCCGTACACGACGTGCACTCCCGCCTTCTCGAGCTTGCGCGCCCAGACGATGTTCGCCGCCTCGTCGAAGCGGGCCTTGACCTCGACCAGCGCGAGCACCTGCTTGCCACGCTCTGCAGCGTCGATGAGCGCCTGCACGATCGGGCTGTCGCCCGACGTGCGGTAAAGCGTCTGCTTGATCGCGAGCACGTGCGGGTCGCGCGCCGCCTGCTCGAGGAAGGCGACGACACTCGTCGTGAACGACTCGTAAGGGTGGTGCACGAGAACGTCGGCCTTACGGATCGCGGCGAACAGATCGGCGCGGCCGTTCTGCTCGGCGGGCTGGAATGCCGCCGCGGTCACCGGCACGTGGGCGGGGTAGTGCAACTCCGGCCGATCGATGCGTGACAGGTCGAACAGGCCCCGCAGATCGAGCGGTCCGGGGAGGCGGTAGACCTCCTGCTCCGTGACCTCCAGCTCGTTGATGAGGAGGTCGAGGGTGACGTCGTCCATCTCCTCGGTCACTTCGAGGCGGATCGGCGGCCCGAACCGGCGCCGCAGCAGCTCTGCTTCGAGTGCCTGGATGAGGTTCTCGGTCTCGTCCTCCTCGATGACGACATCCTCGTTGCGGGTCAGGCGGAACGTGTGATGCTCGAGGATCTCCATGCCGGGGAACAGATCGCCCAGATGGTTGGCGATGAGCTGCTCGAGGGGCAGGTACCGGGCGCGGCCCGACGCCGCGGACGCGTCCGACCGCGGGACCTCGACGAACCGCGGCAGCATCGGCGGCACCTTGAGGCGGGCGAACTCCTGCCGACCGGTCTTGGCGTTGCGGATGCGGATCGCGAGGTTGAGTGAGAGCCCCGAGATGTAGGGGAAGGGGTGCGCCGGGTCCACCGCGAGCGGCATGAGGACGGGGAACACCTGTGCCTGGAAATAGTCGTACAGGTTCTTGCGGTCATCTTCGCCCAGCTCGTCCCAGCGGGTGACCTCGATCCCGGCATCCGCCAGCGCCGGCTGCACGAGATCGGCCC
>QFPD01000193.1 GCA_003248845.1 Microbacterium sp.
GGGTGACCGGACGCCTGCTCGGGCGAGAGGTACTGCACGGTCCCCATGACCTGCCCGGTCGCCGTCAGCGGCACCTGGTCGGCGATGCGGGCGATGCCGAAGTCGGTGATCTTGACACGGCCGTCGGGGGTGATGAGGAGGTTCCCGGGCTTGATGTCGCGGTGGACGAGGCCGGCCGCGTGTGCGGCCTGCAGCGCCGCGGCGGTCTGCGCGACGATGTCGAGCGTCTTGTCGGTCGACAGCGACCCCTCGCGCTCGAGGATCGTGGACAGCGCCTCACCGGGGACGAGCTCCATGACGAGGAAGGCGGAGCCGTTCTCCTCGCCGTAGTCGAAGACGCTCGCGATGCCCTCGTGGTTCACGAGTGCGGCGTGCCGCGCCTCGGCGCGGAAGCGCTCGAGGAACCCCGGGTCGCCCATGTACTCGTCCTTGAGGATCTTGATGGCAACCGTGCGCCCGATCACGTGATCGGTGGCCTCCCAGACCTCGCCCATCCCGCCGATCGCGATCCGCGAGTCCAGTTCGTAACGACCCCCGAAGCTCACACCTTGCGTCGGTCTCATCTGCTCAGCACCGCCTCTAGTACTTTCTTCGCGATGGGGGCCGCGATCCCGTTGCTCGTCCCGGACTGTCCGAGCCCTCCGCCGTTCTCGATCATCACCGCAACGGCGACCTGGGGGTCATCCGCCGGGGCGAAACCGGTGAACCAGAGAGTGTACGGATCACCTGGTCCGTGCTCGGCCGTGCCGGTCTTCCCGGCGACGTCGACGCCGTCTATTCTTGCACCGCTCGCTGCGCCGTCGCTGACATTGGCGATCATGAGCGAGGTCATCGTCGCGGCATCCGCATCGCTCAGCGCACGACCGAACTGTGCGTCCTCGAACGTCTGCTGCACGGTGAGATCGGGCGCGACGACCCGATCGACCATGCGCGGGTTCATGACGATCCCCTTGTTCGCGATGCCGGCGGCGACGAGGGCCATCTGCAGCGGCGTCGCCTGCACGTTCTGCTGGCCGAAGCCGGTGAGGCCGGTCTGCGCGTCATCGAGGGGGCCGGCGGGGTAGACCGAGGCATCCGTCGTCAGCGGAATCTCGAACGCGGTGCCGAAGCCGTACTTCTTCGCCTCGGCGCGGATCGCGTCGTCGCCGAGCGCGATCGCGAGTTGCGCCATCGGGATGTTGCAGCTGAGGCGAAGGGCCGTCGCGAGGGTGACGGTGTCGCCGGGGCCGCACGCGCCCCCGTCGAAGTTGTGGATCGTCTGCGACGTCCCGGGCAGCACATAGCTCGACGGGTTCTGGAACGTGGAGTCGGGGGTGAACTGTCCCGAGGCGAGGGCGGCGGATGCCACGACGAGCTTGAATGTCGATCCGGGCGGGTTGAGGCTCGAACCGATCGCACGGTTCCACAGCGGGTTCCTCGCGCTCGCCACCAGGTCGTCGTACGTCGCGTTGACGGCCTCGGCGTCATGGACGGCGAGGGTGTTCGTGTCGTAGCTCGGACTCGTGACCATCGCGAGGATGCGCCCGGTCTTCGGTTCGATCGCCACGACGGCCCCCTCGTAGTCGCCGAGGGCCTCGTACGCCGCGCGCTGGATCGCGGGGTCGAGCGTCAGCAGCACATTCGAGCCGCGCGGCGGCTGCCCCGTGATGATGCGATCGATGCGGGAGAGGAACTGCGATCCGGCGGTGCCGGACAGCTCGCTGTTCATCGCGCGCTCGATACCCGTCGCCGAATTGAGAACGGGGTTGATGTAGCCCGTCACGGGAGCCCACATCGCGGCATCCGTGTATTGGCGCTGCCAGCTGTAGATGTCGTCCGACGGCACCGACTGCGCGATCACCTCGTCGCCCGCGATGATCGACCCGCGTTGCACCTCGAACGAGTCGTAGAGGGCACGGCGGTTGTGCTCGTTATCGGCGAGGTCCTGCGCTTGGACGACCTGGATCCAGCTCGTCGCACCGAACAGGGCGACGAACATCGCGAGCATGATGAGGCTGAGGCGCCGGAGCTCCTTGGTCACCCGATCACCACCCGCGGGCGGGAGCGGACCGCATCGGAGATGCGCAAGAGGAGCGCCACGATGATCCAGTTCGCGATGAGAGACGATCCACCGGCGGCGAGGAACGGCGTCGTGAGGCCCGTGAGGGGGATGAGGCGCGTGACGCCGCCCACCATGATGAACACCTGCAACGCGATCGTGAACGACAGGCCCGTCGCAAGGAGCTTGCCGAAGTCGTCCTGACCCGCGAGTCCGACGCGCACGCCGCGGCTCGTGAAGACCATGTACAGGCACAGGATCGCGAAGACGCCGATGAGGCCGAGCTCTTCGCCGAGGCTCGGGAAGATGTAGTCGCTCTGCGACAACGGGGTGAGCCCCGGGCGGCCCTGGCCGAGGCCGGTGCCGATGAGGCCCCCGTGCGCCAGTCCGAAGATGCCGCTGACAAGCTGATAGCTCGATCCGTCGACCGTGTCGGGATCGAACGGATACAGCCAGTTCGTGAAGCGCGCCTGCACATACGGAAGGATGCTCGTCGCGGCGGCCACGCCGATGGCGGCGAGCGTCAGGCCGATCACGACCCAGCTGGTCTTGCCCGTCGCGACATACAGCATGGCGACGAACATGCCGAAGATGAGCATTCCCGTGCCGAGGTCGCGCTGCAGCACGATGATCGCCATCGCGCCGGCCCACAGCAGGAGGAGGGGGCCGAGCTCGCGCGGGCGGGGCCACGTCATGCCGAGGAACCGCGTGCCGACGGAGGTCAGCGCTTCACGCGTGCGCACGAGGTAGCCGGCGAAGAAGATCGCGAGGCAGATCTTGGCGAGCTCGCCCGGCTGGAACGAGAAGAACCCGCCGATCGAGATCCAGACGTCCGCGTTCTGATCGGTGCCGAGGCCCGGGACGAACGGTAGGAGCAGCAGCAGGATGCCGGCGAAGCCGAAGACGTAGGTGTACCGCAGGAGTACCCGGTAGTTGCGGAGAGCGATGACGATCGCCACGGCCGCTGCGATGGCGATCGCGAGCCATGCGAGCTGGCGGGTGGAGTACGCTGCCCAGCCCGAATCGCCGTCCTCGATGTCGATGCGGTAGATCATCGCGAGTCCGAGACCCGACAGCACCGTCGCGATCGGCACGACGAACGGGTCGGCCTGCGGCGCGCGGTAGCGCAGCACGATGTGCATGCACAGGACGAGCACCGTGAGGCCGCCGCAGTAATACAGGAAGGTCCAGTCGATGTGCCCGGTCGCGCCGAGCTGCACGAGCGCGACGGCGGACGCGTTGATGAGGAACGCGAACACCAGCAGACCCAGCTCGCGGTTGCGCTGCGTCTGCGGCATCCGGATGCGTCGGAGCGCCTTGATGATCGTCGTGTCGGTGGTGACGGGTGCGGCCGTGTCGGTCACGGTGAGCCCCCTTCCGTCGTGTCCGTCCCGTCGCTCGTGCGCAGGGTGTCGACGATCTCCTGCGCGTCGGCGAGCGAGCGGGCCGAGATCGTCTGCTGCACCGCGAGGCGTTGGTAGAACGGCAGATCGACGAGCAGAATGCCGGTGTCCTCGTACGGTGTCGACAGCGAGATCGGGCCGAGATCCTGTTGGATGCCGCGGTAGATGACGACCGAGTTCTCGTCGGACCCGACGAAGTAGCGTGTCTGCGTCCACGAATACGCCGCCGCGAGTCCCGCGATGAGAGCGGCGATCACGACGACGAGGCCGACGATCCACCAGAGGCGGCGGCGGCGCGAGCGGCGTCGGTCCTCCTCGATGAGCTCCTCGAGGAACTCGGGCGCCGGCTCGAAGTGCGTCGGCTCGTTGGCGGCCTGACGATTCGGATGCAGCCAGCTCGTGCGTCCCGGCCGCGCCGCAGGCACCTCGACGCCCTGCGGATTGGAGGCCGACCCGACGATCGTCGCCGTGCCGCTGAACATCGGGTGGCTGCCGCCCACGTCGACGATGACGACCGTGACGTTGTCGGGAGCCCCGGCATCCAGTGCCTGCTTGAGCAGCAGATCCGCCGTGCGCCCGGGAGGAAGGTGCTGATCGAGGGTCTTCGCAGTGTGGGCGTCGTCGACGACGCCGGAGAGGCCGTCGGAGCACAGCAGCCAGCGGTCACCGGGCTGGGTCGGCATGATGAACGTGTCGACCTCGGGGTCGGGATCCATGTCGCCGAGAACGCGCATGAGGACGGAGCGGCGCGGGTGGTAGCGCGCCTCTTCCGGGGTGATGCGCCCCGAGTCGACGAGGCGCTGCACGAACGTGTGGTCGGTCGTGATCTGGGTCAGGGCCTCGTCGCGATAGAGATAGATGCGCGAATCGCCGATGTGCGCGATGACGGCGTAGTCGTCGACGAAGTCGAGCGCGCTGACCGTCGTACCCATGCCGGCGAGTTCGGGGCGCTCGGCGACCGTGTCGATGAGGACGGTCGCCGTCGAGGCGATGGCCTGCTGCAGCGCCTGCTCCGCTTCGGTGGGGGTCGCGAACGGCTGGTCGAGGTCCTTCAGCCGGTGCACGGCGATGCTGGATGCCACGTCGCCGCCGGCGTGGCCGCCCATTCCGTCGGCCACGACGAAGAGGTTCGAGCCGCTGTAACCCGAATCCTGATTGTTGGAGCGCACCTTTCCCGTGTGGGAGATGGCGGCGCTCGACCCCTCGAAGACCATGCCGACGCCGGGCTACTTCCGCAGCTCGAAGGTCGTCGCGCCGACCTTGATCGGGGCGCCGATCCGCACGGG